>JAISWA010000125.1 GCA_031271275.1 Clostridiales bacterium
ACCCGGCCCGTGTTGTTTGAAAGTTCCGACGGCGCGAACCCGGCGAAATTTTACATGGTCAGCGCGCCCGCCCATAAAGTTTGCGAAACAAGGCTGATTACGTTACGGCAGGCGGAAAAGGAACCCCTCGGCGCGGCGGAGACGGCGAACAAGCGCGTCATCTGCCGGTTCATACATCCCGCGGTACTGGAAACCTGCCAACTTTCCATGGGGCTTACCACCCTCGACGCGGGGAGCGTTTGGAATACCATGCCCGCCCACACCCACGAGCGCCGCATGGAAGTGTATACCTATTTTGAAATACCCGAGGGCGGCGCGGTTTTCCATATGATGGGCGAGCCGGGGCAGACGCGGCATATCGTGATGCAAAACGGCGAGGCGGTCATCAGCCCCAGTTGGAGCATACATTCCGGCGTGGGAACGGGCAGCTATTCGTTTATTTGGGCAATGGCGGGGGAAAATCAGGTATTCCATGACATGGACGCCATTAAGACGCCGGAACTTAAATGAAATGATTCGCCATAGGAGGATTCCAACATGCGGGACTTATTTTCGCTGAAAGGCAAGACCGCCTGGGTTACAGGCGGAAGTTACGGGATAGGCTTTTCCATTGCCTGCGCGCTTTCGGAAGCGGGCGCGTCCATCGTGTTTAACGATATCAATCAGGAACTGGTGGATAAGGGCTTGGCATCTTACCAAGAAGCGGGCATCGACGCGCGGGGGTATGTCTGCGACGTGACCGACGAGCAGGCGGTCAGCGAAACGGTGCAAAAAATTGAAAGGGAAGCCGGCGCGGTGGACATTCTGGTGAACAACGCCGGTATCATCAAGCGCGTTCCCATGATTGAAATGAGCGCGGCGGATTTCCGCAAAGTAATAGACGTGGACTTAAACGCGCCGTTTATCGTGGCGAAGGCGGTCATCCCTTCCATGATTAAAAAAGGCGGCGGGAAAATCATCAATATTTGCAGCATGATGAGCGAGCTCGGCAGGGAAACGGTTTCCGCTTACGCGGCGGCAAAAGGCGGGCTTAAAATGCTCACGCGCAATATAGCGAGCGAATACGGCGAGTACAACATACAATGCAACGGAATCGGCCCGGGTTACATAGAAACGCCCCAGACCGAGCCGCTCCGGCAGCCGGGGCATCCGTTCAACAGTTTTATTATTTCAAAGACGCCCGCCGCCCGTTGGGGAACCACCGACGATTTGAAAGGCCCTTCGGTGTTCCTCGCCTCCCCCGCTTCGGATTTTGTCAACGGGCATATTTTATATGTGGACGGCGGGATATTGGCGTATATCGGGAAGCAGCCGAAATAAAGTTTTTTACGTGTGCGTTTAAAGCCTTTTATTTCCGATTTCTCCCCGCGTATGAAATTTTTGCGAAGCCCTTTCAGGTTCTTCGTGGGATAAGCCTGTCTTCATTTCGGAACGGGCTATGGTTATCGAGCAATCAAAACAAAAACGCCCGGAGAGAATGGGTTTATGGCATATTTCACACTGAAAAGCCGTTCCCTTCTTTTTATTTTTCACAATCAACCTTTCCTCTTTGATGAAAAAAGTGATTATCGGCAAGGGTATTCCCAACGCCTCGCAAACTTCCGCCGAAGTCGCGTCGGGGCAGGTTTCTAAAAACGCTCTTATCTGTTTGAAGTATTCATCCATGTTTTTATCGCAAGTCGGGCAGACTTTTTTCAAATTGAAAGAGTCAAACAGCGCGCCGCAGAACTTGCAATTCACCCTAAGGGTGTGCTTCACCGTAGACATATCCCACTCCCCGCCTTTCAAAACACAATGGTATTTTAATTTTACAGCCGCAGCGTTTTATAATATACCATATAAATTTTAATTAAACAATAACAAATAACGGCGTTCCCCAAGCCGCGCACATCCTTGCGGCGTTTCCCTATCGAAACTCCCCGCGGGCTTGCGTGTCCTATGCTCAAATGCTAAACTTACGCGATTGTTTTGGGTATTGACAGTGCTAAGGAGTGTGTTCATGGGTTTCCTTGAGAAAATTTTCGGCAGTTACAGCGATAAAGAAATAAAACGGATTATTCCGGTGGTGGACCGTATCGACGCGTTGGAGCCTGAAATGCAAAAGCTTTCCGACGACGAGCTTGCCGCGAAGACGCCGCACTTCAAGCAGCGGCTTGCCGACGGCGAAACGCTGAACGACCTGCTACCGGAAGCTTTCGCCGTGCTGCGGGAGGTCAACAACCGGGTCACCGGCGGTAAGCGGCACTTTCGCGTGCAGCTTATCGGCGGGACGGTGCTGCACCAGGGGCGCGTGGCGGAAATGCGCACCGGCGAAGGCAAGACGCAGACCGTACTGCTTCCTTTGTATTTGAACGCGTTGGAGGGCAAAGGCGCGCACCTTGTCACGGTCAACGAATATCTGGCGAGCTATCACGCGGAGCTTGCCCGCGCCGTGTTCGAAAAGCTCGGCATGACCGTCGGGTGTATTCTGCACGAGCTTACGTCGGAGGAACGCCGCGCGGCATACGCCTGCGACGTCACCTACGCCACCAACAACGAGCTCGGTTTCGACTACCTGCGCGACAACATGGTGGTCTTTGAAAAAGACGCGGTGCAGCGCGGGCTGCATTACGCCATCATCGACGAGGTGGACTCGATTTTAATTGACGAGGCGCGCACCCCGCTTATCATTTCCGGCAGCAGCGGCAAGTCCACCAAGCTTTATCAGATTGCCGACCAGTTCGCCAAAAACCTCAAAAAGGGCAGAATCCTCAACGAGCAGGAAGCGCTCAACCCCATCCTGCGGGCGGAATTGCAGGAGGAAGGGGACTTCGTCATCGACGAAAAAGCCAAAGCGGTCACGCTCACCCAACTCGGCGTGCAGAAGGCGGAGCGGTATTTCGGCGTGGACAACCTTTCCGACCCCGACCATTTGGAATTGCAGCACCATATCAACAACGCGCTTAAGGCGAACTACAACATGCACCTCGACATAGACTATGTGAACAAAGACGACGAAATCGTTATCGTGGACGAGTTTACCGGGCGGCTCATGCCCGGGCGGCGCTATTCCGACGGGCTGCATCAGGCGATTGAGGCAAAGGAGAACGTGAAGGTCAACCGGGAATCCAAGACGTTGGCGACCATCACCTTCCAGAATTTTTTCAATAAATACGCCAAGAAAGCCGGCGCCACCGGTACGGCGCAGACCGAGGAAGGCGAGTTTCGGGATATCTACGGCATGGACGTGGTGGTGGTGCCGACGCACAAACCCATGATTCGCGTGGACCATCACGATTTGGTGTATAAAACGGAAGCCGCCAAGTTCCGCGCGATTGTGCGGGAAATACAGGAAAGCCACGCCCTCGGGCAGCCGGTGTTGGTGGGCACGGTTTCCATTGAGAAGTCTGAGCGCATAAGCCAAATGCTAAAAAAGGCGGGCGTCAAGCACAATGTTTTAAACGCCAAATACCATGAGCAGGAAGCGGAAATTATCGCCCATGCCGGCGAAAAGAACATGGTCACCATCGCCACCAACATGGCGGGGCGCGGTACCGACATTTCCCTCGGCGACGAGGACGGCGGAAAGTTCCAAAAAGGCGAAAAGTACGAGGAAGTCAAAGCCCTCGGCGGGCTGAAAATCATCGGGACCGAACGGCACGAAGCGCGGCGCATCGACAATCAGCTCCGGGGGCGTTCCGGCCGTCAGGGCGACCCGGGCGAGTCCCGCTTTTATATTTCCCTTGAGGACGACTTAATGCGGCTGTTCGCCTCCGAGCGCATGATGAAAGTGGTCGAGACGTTGGGCATGGAGGAAGACGACGCCATTGAGCATAAAATGCTCAGCAACGCCATCGAGAACGCCCAAAAGAAAGTGGAGGGCAATAACTTCGGCATACGCAAGCATTTGCTCGAATACGACCAGGTGATGAACGAGCAGCGGGAAATCATTTACGGGGAACGGAACAAGGTCATGTCCGGCGCCGACCTGCGGGACAATATCATGACCATGCTCAAGGCGGTGCTTGGCCGCGCGGCGGATTTGTACGCGGGAACTAGCGACCTGCCGGAGGAATGGGACATCGGCGGCTTAAACGACAACTTGGTGCTTATTTTCCACCGGCCCGCCGTGGATATGCCCAAAGACGAATTTGACAAGCTTACCCGGGACGGGTTGAAGGAATATTTATTTGAGAAAGCCTCCGCCCTTTACGCGAAGCGCGAGGAAGAAATTATCCCCGGGCGTATGCGCGAGTTGGAACGTATCATCATGATGCGCGTCATCGACCAGAAGTGGATGGACCATATCGACAACATGGACCAAATGCGGCAGGGGATTTCCCTTAGGGCTTTCGCCCAACGGGACCCGTTGGTGGAGTATAAATTCCAGGGCTACGAGATGTTTGAGGAAATGAGCAACAACATCCAACTGGACACCATTCGCGGGCTGTTTAACGTTTCCGTCGTGGACCAACAGCAGCCCAAGATGGAACAGGCGGTCAAAAAGGAAGAACTGATGACCAACCAGGACGACAGCGCCGGGGTGAAAAAACCCAAGAAACGCGCCGAGGCGAAAGTAGGCCGCAACGACCCCTGCCCCTGCGGCAGCGGGAAGAAATATAAGCACTGCTGCATAAATAAGCAGTGAGCGAAGCGAAGAATCTTTATTAAATCATAAAGGACTGATGAAAATGCTTGTTTTGGAAGAACTGCTCCAAACGCTGGCGCCGTATCGCGCTAAATTAGAGGAAATGGGGGCTTCACTTTGACGTCGCCAACGCGCGGCGCAAGATAACCGAATTGGAAGAAGTCTCCGCCGACCCGAAATTTTGGGAAGACCCGGAGAACTCCCAGAAGCTTCTACAGCAAATTAAGCAACTGCGCAACAAGGTAACGGTTTTTGAAAAGCTTTCGTCCCAGTACGACGACGTTGTCACCCTTGCGGAATTGGGCATCGAGGAACAGGACGCCTCCGTCATTTCCGAAGCGCAGGCGCTTTCGGAAACTTTTAAGGCGGCGTATGAGAAGCTGCGCATCGAAACGCTGCTTTCCGGCGAGTACGACC
>JAISWA010000147.1 GCA_031271275.1 Clostridiales bacterium
GGTGAAACCGGCGCTACAGGCGCGACTGGCGTAGGAATTACCGGCGCAACCGGCGCTACGGGTGTGGGCATTACCGGAGCTACGGGCGCTACGGGTGAAACCGGCGCCACCGGCGCAACCGGCGTAGGAATTACCGGCGCGACCGGCGCTACGGGAACCTTTGCCACCGGAGCCACCTTGTTCTACACGGCATACAGCACCGGGGCGTCCGGCGTCATCCTTCCGATCCACATGGGCGATACGGTGTATTACGCGACCAATACGCCCAATAACGTCCTGATAAACGTAGCCACCGGAGCCACCGGGGCAGTCGTATTCATCGACGCCACCGGAGCCACCGGCGGAGCCGGCGGGCCGTACTATGTGAACCCGGGTACCGGGGCTTCCGGAGCGGTAGCGCTTCTCAATTCGGCATTAAACTATATGACCTTCGCGGTTTCCGGTGCGTCCGGCGCGACCGGCGCGTCCGGCGCAAATATGAGAATCTCCGTGTCTTCAGGTCCTAGCGGCCCCATCGTCACATTCGACGCGTCCTCGTTGGTGACGACGGTCAACAACCTGTTGATAGCGTCGTCCTATACCCCGAATATTGGCGAGATGGCCACCGGCACCACCTACAACGGAAAACCGGTTTACCGACAGGCGTGGAAATTTGGCATTACGCAAGGCTCGTCAAGCCAGAATTTAGCGGACCTGCTTCCCGCCGGGACGGTTGACGCCTTGGTAAACTCCGGCGGCAGCTTCATGACCGGTAACGCGAATGAAAGGTACAATATACCTTCCAGCTATATCGATTTGCAGAACCCCGGCGGAGCGGGGCTTACTGTCAACAACCAGGTTTACGGCCATCCGGTCGTCACCTCCGCCAACGGGCTGCAGCTTGTCACTTTCTCATCCAGACCACGCAACAACCACGACGCCTTCGTTTGGGTCGATTACACCAAACCCTAAGCCGTTAAGTCAGGCACTGTGCGGGGGAGCTTTCTTCACGGAAGCTCCCCTGTTTCATTTCGAAGCCATAAGCGGCACAAGCACAAGCTGCCCGCGCATATACTTTATGGGTTGGGTATTCCCGCGATTCTGTTGAATAAGGGGCGGTGTCATGAGATTTTCGGCATGTTGGATTGTAAAGAACGAGGAAGAAAATTTAAAAAAGTCAATCATGAGCGTGAAAGGCTGCGCGGAGGAACTGATCGTGGTGGATACCGGCTCCACCGACGGCACGGTGCGCGTCGCCGAGGAATGCGGCGCGCGGGTGGCGCATTTTACCTGGATCGGGGATTTTTCCGCAGCCAGAAATTATGCCCTGTCGCTTACCAAGGGCGAGCTTGTCATCTTCCTCGACGCGGACGAATATTTTCAGCCGGGGCTGACCAAGGCGGACGGGGCTGTTTTCAGCGCGCTTTTTGAAGACGCGCGGCTGTGCGGTCTTGGCTTCAGCACCCGCGAGATGGATAAGGCGACCGGAGTCTGCCGGGATATTAGCCTGCGGCTGCGGGTCTTACGCAGGGGCGTCGTCCGTTTCGAAGGCATGATTCATGAAACCCCGGCGAGGACGGACGGCACGGAACCGGAATGGAAACTGATGGAGCATTATGTGCTGGTTCACACCGGGTACTCGGACGCGGTTCTCATGCAAAAGTTCCGCCGCAACATCGAAATCTTAGAAGCGGAGAGGGAAACCCTCACAGACCCGCTGAAGCTGTATTTTAACGCGATGTACCTGCTGCGGGATTCTTTTAACTTCGATGATTATGACAAAGCCGCCCGATACCTGACCTACACGCTTTCGCATCATGAACTCCATAAGGCGGTGTATTCCGCCTCCGCCAGCGGGTACCTGCGGTATTTTTATACTGCGGTTCACGCGGCGGAAGCGCGCCGGGACCATTTCAGCAGAAAAGAGATTTACCACAAACTGTTCGGGAGCTTGAAGGAGCTGTACGCCGGAGGATGGGACGCGCTTCCGGCAGAGATACATTATCAGCTCAGGTTCGACTACCGGGACGACCGCTTCCTGCGGGAAGTGGAGGAAGTCGCCCCCTCGCTTCTGAAGGCGCTTACCGTGGAAGTGCCCGACCGCCGCCTCATAGAGGCGAGAATATTCGAGCAAGCGGCGGAAGCCTGCCATATGCGGGGGGACAGGATGAAAACCTGCCTTTACGCGTACCGCGCCCTCGAATGTATGCCGGCTATTGAGGGAAGGCCGCTGCTGCTGCTTTTACATTCCCTTAAAGACCACCCGTTAAGCGACGCGAAGCGCATCCTGAAATCCGCTGCCCTGCCCGGACGCCCCGATGTGGCGGGTCAGGTAATAGCCTTATTGGACGCGAAGGGCGAACGGGAGCGGTTGTTCCGGAGCGCCGAGCCGTTGGGGCTGTTCCCGCCGGAAAACAGCTTTGCCGGTATCATGGGCGCGCGGGAAACGGCGGAGAGCCGCACCGCCCTTTTCAGGCTCAAAGCCGAAAAACTTTTCGCGCGTATGCGTTACGGGGATATTTTGAGCGAACCGGACGCGGTCTTTGCCGCCGAGCGGCATTATGTATGCGCTTATTATGTCGCCTATGCGCTGCTTATGCAGGGGGAATACGAAAAAGCCTGCGATATCGTTACGCGGCATATATCCAATGGGGCGGCGAATCAAGCGCTGTTGAGCATACTGTTGGTTACGGCGGAAAAAATGCCGGAGCCGAAGGCGGCGGAGGCAAGGCGGCGCTATGAGGCGGTGATGGGTATCGTAAGCGAGGTCGTGGATTTGCAGGACGTGATAAACACCGGCACGGTCTACGGAGCCGACCCGCAAAAGGAAAAGCGCCTTATGGCGGAAATGCCGTTTTCCGATTTTCTGGCGGCGTATGAAAGGGACAAAAGCAAACCGGTGACGGATTTTTTGCTAAAATCCCATGAAAGGGCCGTCACGGTTTTTGAAAGAAACGGCTGCGTGCTGACGGCAGCCGAATCGTACCGGCTGCTGCTCGCCAAATGGCATGACCGGGAGGGGAGCATCCGCCATTTAATCAGGCTTTTCGGCGAAAGCGGAAACCATGAAGCGGCTGCGCGGATAAAGGGATGGATGTTATGAAATTTTCGGCTTGTTGGATTGTTAAAAACGAGGAGGAAAATATTGAAAAATCCATCCTAAGCGTAAAGGACTGCGCGGAAGAATTGATTGTGGTGGACACCGGGTCAACGGACGGCACGGTGCGCGCCGCCGAGCAATGCGGCGCAATGGTGGCGCGTTTTGACTGGGTCAGCGACTTTTCCGCCGCGAGGAATTACGCGCTGTCGCTCGCTTCCGGCGAATTTGTCCTGTTCCTTGACGGGGACGAGTATTTTTACCCGTCGCTGACCGCGGCGGACGGCGAGCGCTTCGCTGAAATATTTGAAGAAACGGAAGCGGACGTCCTTGACCTCCACTCCATTGAAATAGAAAAGGAAAGCGGTTTCGTCCACGGCGTGCGTATCAGAAAGCGCTTGCTTCGCAGGGCAGTCGTTCATTACGAAGGCAGGGTGCACGAAACCCCCGTGCTTGCCGACGGGAGAGACCCGAAAGCGTCGCTGTTGGAAAATTACAAAATGATTCATACGGGCGCGTCGAGAAGCGTCGTACCGCAAAAGATTAAACGCAACTTAGCGATTATAGAGGAGGAGCAAAAAAGCATCGACGACCCCCTAAGCCGGTATTTAAACGCCATTTACCAGATGCGGGAATCTTTCTTCCTCGGGGATATCTACAAAGCCGCCGACTACCTTATGTACCTGTTGGCGCACCACGAGCATCACGGGGACGCGTACAGCGCCTTCCCCGCCGAATACCGGAAATATTATTACACCGCAATCCATGTGGTGGAGATGAAGCGCGTCGGTTTCAGCCGAAAAGAGGTTTACGAAAAGCTGTTCAAGGTCATCAAGGAACGCTGCGCCGGCAGCCGGGACGGTATGTTGGCGGACCTGCACTATCAGCTCCGGTTCGACTATCGGGACGACCGCTTCCTGCGGGAATTAGCGGAAGTGGAGCCGAAGCTTCCGGCGGATATGTCCATGGAACTTCCGGACTGCCGGCTCATTGAGGCGAGAATATTCGCCCAGGCGGCGGAAGCTGCCCATATGCGCGGCGACAGGAAAAGGACCTGCCGCTACGCCTATCGCGCGTTGGCATGTACGCCGGTTTTAGAAGATCGGCCCTTGCTGCTCCTTTTGTATTCCCTCAAAGGCTGCCCGCTAAAAGAGGCGGAGAGCGTCTTAAAATCCGCCGCCCTGCCAAGCCGTCCCGACATAGCGGCGGAAGTGATTACGGTATTGAACGCGGAGGATGCCTGTGAGCGGCGGTTCGACAATGCCAGGCCGCCGGAGGTATTCCCGCCGGAAATCCGCCATGCCCCCATTACGGGCGAGGAAGAACCGGAGCGGACGCGTATCTCGCTTTTCCGGTCGGAAGCCGAAAAGCGGTTCGCAAGGATGCGCTACGGGGATATACTGAGGGATTCGGACGCTTCTTTTATGGCGGCGAAAGATTTTATATGCGCCTATTACGTCGCCTACGCTTACCTGATGCGGGAGGATTACGTCAAAGCCCACGGCATTGTCGCGCCTCACATTAAAAGCGGGATGGCGAATCAAGAACTGTTAAGCATACTGTCGGTGGTTGCGGAAAAAGCGCGGGAACCCTTGGCGGCGGAAGCAGGGGAACTTTATGAGGGGGCGATGGCAGCGCGGTTTCTTGATTTTTTATAACCCGCGTGATAGGCTAAACATTGATTTTTGAGAACAGGGGGCGGAATTGTGAGCGTTAAGCGTTTCACCTCGTTTTTTTTCGCGGCCGCCCTGTTTATACTCGGCTGTCGCTTACCCGTATACGCCTCGGAGCCTGTTAGGGAAACGCTCCGGTTTTCGGTAAGCGAAGACGAGTCCCTCGCCATAGAACGTTTGATAGACAGCGCGTTGAACCGCCTCGGGTATAACGCGGAGCATATCTATAACGGCAAACGCGCCGCAGCAGCTGAAGTGGATAACGGGGACGCGGACATAGTAACGCTGCAGGTTGAAGATATTAAGGAAATCTTCCCGAACTTGGTGCGCGTGCCTTATCCGGTTTCTTATAACGATTATATTACCTACACCCGCGACACAAGCGCCGATATCTTCACGGACTGGGAAGACCTCGCGGGCAAGCGCGTGGCGTATATTTCCCAACATTACTATTTGCCGTACCGGGCGCCGGAAGGCGCAATCATGGTGCCTTACCAAAGGCAGTCCGCGTTGTGGGCGGATTTGGCAGCCGGTAAGACCGACGCCGCGCTGTTTCCGATGGGCGAAACGCTGCGCCACGAAACGCCTCTCCGGTTCCGTGAGGCAGGTACCGTTGACCGTTTGGACACTTACCTATATGTAAGCAAACAGTGGAGCCGTTTGGCGCAGCCGCTTGCGGACGTATTGCGGGAGATGGACGCGGACGGCAGCATTAACGCTTTCAAAACCGATGCCTTTGAACCAGGCGGCGAAAAACGCATCCTTCACGTCACTTCCTATAATGTGGACACCCTCTGGGAATCTCAAATCACCGAAGGCATTCGCACCGGCCTTAACCCCAAAAGCAACGAAATCATTTATACTTTCCAGTTAAACGCCAGAAGGATAACCGACTCGGAAGTGTGGCGGCGCAATGTTATGCTGTCCATCCGCTCGGTGTTTAACGACAGGCCGCCCGACGTGATTATCGTTTCCGACAACGACGCGCTAGAATTTATTTCGGTGTACTACAACACGTTGTTTTACGACGTTCCGGTGGTTTTTTGCGGCGTCAACAATTATAACGAGGAAATGCTGTACAACATACGCGCGCATACCACCGGCTGCACCGAATCCATTTCCGCCAGCGCCACCGTTCAGGAAATGCTGCGCCTTTATCCCGAAACCGAAAAAATCTTCATCATAAACGACTATGCCAACTCCGGCGTCATATGGCGGCGCGATATCGAGAATCAGCTCGCGCGCTTCAACCCAAACGCGGAGATTGTTTATAACGACAACGTAACCCATGAGGAAATGATTTCCCGTATCGAGAGCTTCGGAACGGAGACGTTGGTGCTGCTCGGCTCGTATTTCGTGGACAGCAACAACGAGTTCTGGTCGGAAGACCAGTTCCAGCGTCGCGTAAGAGCGGCGTCTGAGCGGCCCGTGTTCTCGCTGATCAGTTCCTTCACCGGCGCGGGAGCGCTTGGCGGTATGGTTTCAAGCGGTTACCGCCAGGGGGAATACGCGGGCGGTATCGCGCGTCAGCTTTTGGAAGGCGTTTCCGTAAGCTCCGTCAATGTGTATCAGGCTTCCGAGTCCATCAATGAGTGGCTGTTCGATTCCCGCGTTATGGCGGAGCTTGGCTTCCGTGAAAGCAGCTTGCCCAAACCCGCCAGATATTTAAACCGCGTCCCGCCGGTATGGGAGACAGACCCGGACACCTTCCGCCTCACCCTCGGCGCGCTTTGCCTGCTCGCACTTATTATAGCGATAATTTTGACGGCGCTTTATAAAGAGCGTTCCGTCTCATCGCGGCTGCGTTCGGAGCTTAAGCGTATTGACGAAGCTTCCGGGCAAATGTCCCACGCGGCGTCAAGCCGCCAAACCCTCGAATGGCTTGCGCATGTGCTTAAACAGTCGCCGGTGGCGTTCGGCGTCGCCCTTGGCGGCGAAGTGGCGTTCCTGAACGATTATTCCCGCGAAAAGCTCAACGTGTCGGTAGGAAGCGCCGTGACTGACTTATACAAGGCAACCGACGTGCACAGCCGTATCGCCGGCGAACTGGAGTCAAGCGATGTGCTGCATGGCGTGACCGTACCGATGGCGATGCCCAACGGCGAAACCCACCGTTACAACGTGACGTTCACCTCCGTCGCGCCGGACGGCAAGAAGGGCTACCTGTTCTTCGCGGACGACATAGAGGAAGGCGAGCAGTACCGGGAATATGTCTCCCGTGCGCACAACGACCTGCAAAGGATCATCGACACGCTTCCGACGGCGATGGCTATTATGGATTCCATCCGCAACACGTTGGAGTACGCCAACCGCCAGTTCCTTACCCTGCTTGACTGCCAGTCGGTCAGTCAGGTCAAATGGCGTGAATTAAAAAGCCTTTCCGAGGATATTTCCGCGAGGTGGCAGGGCGGGACGGTTTCCTTCGATTATCAGAACGACCACATCCGTAAAAACGGGATGGTCATACGGCTATACGCGGATCAAATCGTTTTCCGCGGGCAAAGCTGTTTTGTGCTGATAGGGCAGGATGTTTCCGCAGAGGTGCAGCGTTCGCGGCTGCTTGCCCGCGCGGCTGACAAAGAGCGGGAGGCAAACCAGTTAAAAAGCGTGTTCCTTGCGAACATGAGCCACGAAATACGCACGCCCATGAACGCGATTATCGGCATAAGCCAAATGGCGCTCATGAAAAAGCAATCCGCGGAAAACACGGAGATGTATAAGAAAATCAGCTCCGC
>JAISWA010000153.1 GCA_031271275.1 Clostridiales bacterium
GAAACCCAGTTCCCGTAAAACTTCCGCCGCGCTCAGAATCAGGCGGCCTTCCTCTGCCGAGGCTGCTTCCGCGTCGTTTGTTACGGCGTTTTTCCACATCATGCTTTTAAAAGTATAGACGCCCGTTATGTTAAGCCCCGGCAGTTCCCGTATGGCAGCGCCGGTTTCCCGCAGTTTTCCCGGGACCGCGCCGGTGCGCCTCGCCCCGGTGTCCGCCTCAAGCCGCGCCTCAAACACAACGCCTTCCCTTACGGCAAAATCCGAGAGCATACGCGCGCCTTCTATACTGTCCACCGCAACAATCAGCCGCTTTATTTTCTTCTTTATGCGCAGCGCCCGCCGGTATTTTTCTTCCCCTACCAACGGATAGGCGATAAAAATATCCTCTATGCCCCCGTCCGCGAAAACTTCCGCTTCCGTGGTCTTGGCGCAGGTAATCCCCGCCGCCCCCGCTTCCATCTGCATCTTGGCAAGCGCTACGGACTTGTGGGTCTTGATATGCGGCCGAAGCTTGCAATTATAACGGTCCGCGTGTTCCTGCATATTACGGATGTTGGCGCGTACCTTTTCCATCTCCAAAACGACGCAGGGCGTATCAAAAGAAATCATCGCAGTCACTCCTTAATTTACGGTACTTTGTCATGCTGATTTAGATATGTCATGCGGATTTAAGTATGTCATTCTGATTTAGATATGTCATGCTGATTTAGATATATCATGCTGATTTAGGTTTGTCATTCTGAGCGAAGCGAAGAATCCTATACCCGCAAAATAAAAGATTCTTCGCCTACGGCTCAGAATGACAACCAACACGGCTCCGAATGACAACTATCGCGGCGCAGAAGAATAACTATCGCGGCTCAGAATGACAACCAACACTGCTCAGAATGACAACCAACGCGGCTCAGCATGACAAGCAATCGAACCCCTTTCAGTTTAACAAAACGGGTCCAAAGAAAAAAGCCCGAATCATCGGGCTCTTTCCTTTTTATTGGAGGAAGTTATGAAAATGTCGTTATAATTTTTTACTCAGCCGCTTCTACGTGTACGTAGAAGTTATCCGCAAGCAATTGGGTCGCCGCTTCGTTGAGCTCTTTTACGCCGATGGCGTCAAGCCTCTCCATAAACTCCGCCCAAATCGCGTCGAAATCTTCGGGGGCTGCGGAGCAAGCCATCGGAAGGTACTGCGCGGTAAGGTCGTTACATTCGGTGTGCAGCATGGCGAAATCGGAATCCGGGGGCTGATTGTCCCAGATAAGCCATGCCTGGCCCCATTCGGAAGGTATAAATTCCGAAGGCTGCGGGAACATTTCTTTCCAACTGCCTACGCCGTAAGCTTCAAGGGTTACTTTCGCTTCCTCGTTATACGTATCCCAAAGGGTCTGGCTGTCGTCCAACGCGTTAAACTTGTAGCCGTTGGAATCTTCGCCGCCGCCGATGCAGGGCCACGGATAGGTCATGTAACCGATAGCGGTTTCAATGGCGTGACCGGGTACTTTTCTCGCTTCCATTTCAGCCGCTGTGTACTGGCGCTTGCCGTCTCTGATTTCCCAGTGCTGTCCTTCGATACCCCAGGCGGTGAGGATTTGGGTTTCTTCCTGGCAAAGGTAATCAAGGAACTGAATCGCCCGCACCGGGTCGGGGCAGTTTTGCGTAATGCCTACGCCATTCATGGGGGAGTAAGCCGCGGGGCGGTACGCCGGGTGCACGATGTCTTCGCTGTAGGTAACGGGAAGCCTGGCGTAAGTACGCTCGTATTTGCCTTCCTCCTCCAGAACCTGCTCCGCCTCTACATATTCCCAGTGACCGTCAGTCAACGCGAGCACGCGGCCCGAGGAAATCTTCGCAAGGTATTCGTCATGGGTCTGGGTGAAAGCGTCGGGGTCAAGCAAACCTTCGTTGTACATGCTGTTAAGCCAACGGTAGTATTCTTCAATACCGTCGATGTCGAAAGCGTACTGCACGTCATAAGTTTCGGGGTCTACGTAGAAGTTACCGTCGTCCGGATAACCCATCGCGCGCAGGCCGGGGTTGATAAGGGTGATGTAATACCGCCAACCTTCGCCGCAGGTCAGTGTAAGCCCGATGGTGGGCTGCCCGTCAATGGTGGGGTATTTTTCGATGTACTTTTTCAACAAATCTTTGGCTTGCTCAAGGGTCTTAACTTCGGGATACCCGAACTCTTTAAGCACCGCCTGCTGAATTTCGAAGGAATCTTCGGGGTCTTCCACGATGGGGCTGATGAAGTCCTGCCCGAGGTAGAAGATGCGCCCTTCGTCGTCTTTCAGCTTCTCAAAGGAATCGCCGTAAAGCTTTTTGATGTTGGGGCCGTATTCCTCAATCAGCGGGGCCATGTCGATGTACGCGTCCGCTTCAAGGAAGTTGTTAAGGTGCGAGCGTGAGAAAACGAAGTCGGGGTAAGCCTGGTCGGCGATCATCAGGGTAATCTGATTGGATACGTCGCCTACGCCAAACTGGTACTTGATGGTTACGCCTGTCTGTTCCGTAATCACTCTGGAAACGTCGCCTTCGAAGTTTTCTTCGATACGACCGTCCAACGCGTCCTCTACATAAATCGTAAAGGTAATCGGGTCCGCCGAAGCGGCCGCGACAGTAACGGGTGAGACTGCTGAAAAGAGCAAGCTAAACGATAGCGCGGCAGCAGCCAGTTTTGGTAATGCCTTCATTAAATTGCCTCCTTTTTAATATCCGCCTCATGTTTGCCCATGGGCTTTCCTCATTCCGGCGGTTAAATTAAGCCGCAAGCAAGCGGAATCGCTGTTGCGGCATGTTTCCATCGGGTTAACTCTTTACCGCGCCGAGCGTCAGACCCGTAACAAAATACTTCTGTACAAACGGGTAAACGATAATAATCGGCGTAACGGTAATTACGGTAACAGCCATTCTAATCGACAGGGGTGAAATGGTGTTTGCCTGCGCGATTCTCGCGGCCTGACCCAGGTTCGCGCCGCCGCTTTGCGCCTGCGACTGCTGCAGGATTTTCATCAGCTCGTATTGAAGGGTGGTGATTTGCTCATTAAACGGGGCGAACAGGTAGGTATCAAACCACGAGTTCCATTGCCCGACCGCGTAGAACAAGCCGACGGTGGCAATGACAGGAGGACAAAGCGGCATTACGATCCTGAAAAACATTGTCAAATCGTTCGCCCCGTCGAGGAAAGCCGACTCTTGCAAGCTATAGGGAAGTTGGTCGATAAAACTCCGGACCAGTATGAGGTTGTAGGCGCTGATAATCCCCGGGATGATATAAACCCAGAAAGTATTGTTAAGCCCGAACGCGCGTATGACCATAAAACTTGGTATAATACCGCTGTCTATGTACATGGTGAAAAGGAACACCGCGGTAAAGAAACGCCTGAACATAAAGTCCCTTCGGCTTAAAACATACGCAAGCATACAGGTGGAAAACAGGCTCGCCGCAGTGCCTATTAAAGTACGCAGAAAGGATATAAGCGCGCCTTGGAACAGCAGCGGGTACCGCCCCAACTCCTTAAAATTGTCCAACGTAGGCACGCGGGGGAAAATCCCGATTCCGCCTTTGATGGAGTCGGAAGATTTATTAAACGCCGTGGCGAGCACGTTAAGGAACGGGAATAACGTAGCGATGATTACCAGAAGCATTACGACCAGGATGACCGCGTCCATGATATAGTCGCCTTTTGACCGTTGCTGAAGCCCTTTCCGCATGACATTACCCTCCTTATACGATACTTGTTTCGCCGGTTTTTCTCGCGATAAGATTCGCGCCGAGAACCAATATGATGGAAACGACGGACTTGAACATGCCGATGGCGGTACCGAAACTGTACCGGCTCTGCCCTATTCCGTACTTGATGGCGTACACGTCGAGCACTTCGGAATAATTGCGCGTTATGTCGGAACCGAGGAGCATTTGTTTTTCAAACCCCACGCTAATCAGCCAACCCACGTTCATGATTAAGATAACGGTGATAACCGGCATGATGCACGGAAGGGTGATGTGCCAGATTTTTTGCAGGCGGTTGGCGCCGTCCAAATCGGCGGACTCATAAAGCCCCGGGTCAACCCCGGTGATCGCCGCCAGGAAAATAATCGCGTTCCAACCGAGTTCCTTCCATATTTCACTGAAGGTCATAATGCCCCAGAAAAGTTTTTCCTGCGCGAGGAAGGGGATTCTTTTTTCAATAAGCCCCAGATTTTCGAGCAGCTCGTTGATAGGACCTTCCGTAGAAAGCATTACGCTAATCATACCCGCGGCGACGACCCATGAAATAAAGTGAGGAAGATAAGAAATGGTCTGCGTTATCCTTTTAAAATACATGGAGCGGATTTCATTAATCATCAGCGCGAAGATAATCGGCGTCACGAAACCGAAAACCATCATATAAAAGCTCATGCCCAAGGTATTGCGCAGCGCAAGGTAAAAACGACCCTTAGAGAGGATATCTTCAAGCAGCGCGACGAAATGCTTGATCCCCACCCAGTCGGCTGCAAAAAAACTTTGAAAAACATCGCCTTTAAGTTTAAAATCTTGAAAGGCCATCGTCCATCCCAATAACGGAAGGTAGTTGAATAACAAAACCCATATCAGAAAAGGCACTGACATGAGCAAAAGATACCGTTGACGGTAAAGTCTCTCCGGGAAGCTTGCTTTTGTAAGGCGTAAGCGCTTTGATTTTGCATTCTTTTCCATTTACGGTCACCTTAATCCGTTCAAAAAATATTTGCCTTGTCTATAAATAAACTTAGTTTAATTATTGAAATCATATTAGCATACGTTATTAACTTTGTAAATAGTTAATTTTAAAAACATATAAAAAAATTTTTTTGTGCACAGGAATATATTTTCGGTATATTTATTATAAGATATTGACAAATCAGTCCAAAAACACTTATAGTTCAAAATAATAATATGTGCAGGTGATTAATTAATGAGTAACCCGGTTTCACGTATTAAGGCACGGCACCGCCGGCTGACTTTCAATTTACTTAGCGAACGGAAGGAAGTTTCGCGGGTGGAGATTGGGAAGAAGCTTGGCGTGAGCTTGCAGACAGCCATGAAAATCATGGACTACTTCACCGATTACGGGCTTGCGTCCCACATCGGGGGAATAGGAACGCATGTCGGGCGCAAGCCGCAGATTTATTCCTTCAACGAAAACGCCGCGCATATTATTTCTGCGGTAAACGAAGGCAGCGTACTTCGTGTCGGCATATTAAACCTGGCGTGTGAGACCCTTGCGGAGGAAACGGCCGAACTTCGCGGGAGCATCCGCTCCATGTTGGTGGAACAGCCGTGCGAGATTGCGGAGCGCTTACTGGAGAGGCTAATTAAAGAAGGCAGGCAGTCGGAAAGGTTACTGGGTATGGCGATGTGCCTTCCCGGCGTAGTGGACGACGAACAGCGATGCATTTCGTTCGCGCCAAATCTAATCAATAACGCGTCGTATCAAATCGGCGACCTGCTTGACGAAGCGGCGGAACGGATGCATACGCCGGTTATGATTGAAAACGACGTGAACGCGTCTGTGTACGGGGAATTTGTTTACTGGAACACGCCCGACCTCGCTTTCATCGCCATCGGCTCAGGCGTCGGCATGGGCCTGGTGTTGGACGGTAAGATGCGGCGCGGGCCTAACTTTACCGCCGGCGAGATAGGGATGATGCCTTGCGGAGACCCCGCCACACTTCGAAACGTAGAGGATTTAATCAACCTCGACGCACTTAAAAGAAAATTCGGTTTTGACAGGCAGTTCGGCATCCAGTCCCTTAACCCCGACGCGCGCGCGCAAATGTTGGATGCTATTTCCGACGTTGTGGGGTCCATTATCGCGACAAGCGCGGCAATGCTTGATGTGTCTGATTTTGTGCTCGGGGGCATAACAGCGGATTTGCTCGGGGAGGAACTGCTCGAAGCCACGCGCCGCAAGGTGAGCATTATTTCGCCGCTAACGGCTAATTTGCACGACCGCCGCCTGAGCAGCCCCGCCCTTGTAGGCGCGGCGAAGAAGATTATGGACGCCTATGTCCCTACCCTGCTTTCATTAGACAGCGAAAAACAATAACGTGTAAACCGCAAACAAAAAGGAGGCTCTATAGTAATGAAGAAGAATTTTGTCAAACGTATCCTTTCTCTGGTTTTAGTTCTTTCTTTGGCAATCGTTCCGGTTACGGTAAAAGCTTCGGCGCTTCCGGAACCCGCGATGCCGTTCCCCACACAGGGCGATTACGCGATTACCGCTACATTGCCCCCCGATTCGGTTCAAACGGACGAAATGATTTTTAATCTTTTTATGGAAATCCTGAACAACAATCTCATTGTGGATTCCAACAGCCAAGCCAACAAAGACTATTTCAGGCTAGTGCTTCAGCATACGGATTACTGGGGCCTGTACGGCGACCCCAACGATTACGGCGGGTATTTAACCGAGGACGGGATTAATTCCCATATAAACGTGTCGGAGTCCCAGGGTTACGGCATGGTGATGCTCGCTTACATGGCGGGCAGCGAGGAAAAAATCAACGCCTCCGGTTATAACTGGATTTACGACTGCACTAGCCTGCAGGAATATTACAACGCCATGCTCCGCACCGTTCAGCAGTTCCCAAGCAGTATCGGGCCTCACTTATTTACGTGGGAGCTGTTCGGCTACCGGGATTATTTTGACTATTACCCCGAAGGATATAAAGAAGAAGACGGCGTAAAGTCCGCCCCGTTCTATCAAAACCCTGACGACGCGGACAACGCCATCGACGGCGACATGGATATTATCTATTCGCTGCTGCTCGCGGATAAACAATGGGGCAGCGACGGGGAGTACAATTACAAGGAAGTCGCGCTGACCATGCTCGCGGATTTATGGGATTACTGCGTACACAAAGAATATAAAACGCTGCTGCTCGGCGACTGGGCTTCCGTTACCAAAGACGAGAAGCTTAAAAACGCCACCCGCGCTTCAGACTTTATGCTTGACCACTTAAAGGCGTTCGCCGCCGCCGACCCGAGCCATAACTGGCAGGAAGTTATCGACGCCACCTACAATGTAATAGGCGAAATACGGGAAGCCCAAATCGCGGAAGGGAATACCAACGGCTTCCTCCCCGACTTTATCGTAAGGGGCAAAAACGGTTGGGAAGTCCCCTCGGGCTATGTGCTTGAGGACGACAGTTTGGACGGCGGCTTCGGGTACAATTCCTGCCGGGTGCCGTGGCGTTTGGGTACGGATTATTTATTAAACGGCGATACGGAAATAGGCGAAGGCTCTTTATACGAATACTGCGTTGAGCCGTTGGACGTTTTCGCGCGGACTATCGCGGGCTTTGGAAGCGACAACGATATCTCAAGGTTCGGGCCGTTCCCCATCGACGCCGCTTCGTTTGAGGAAGGAACCGCGCCGCTGTATACGGAACCGTCGTTGTTTACCGCGCCGTTCCTTGTGACCGCCGCAGGCGTCGGCTTTGACCAGGAATGGGTAGGCTTGTTTTACGAAGGCTGGGAAGAATGGTATTATGACGAAGAAGCGGAAGACTGGCTTCCCGCGCACGCGGACGTATCCATGTTCACAGGCGACACTTACAGCGATTACATAAAACTGTTGGTTTTAATAACCGCGTCGGGTAACTGGTGGCTTCCACTGTAAATTCAGGAGGGGAAATATCATGTTCAAAGCTGCAATAATCGGAGCGGGCAGCACCTATACGCCGGAGCTTATCGAAGGGTTTGTCAACAGAAAAGACAGCCTGCCCTTTGATAATTTCACGCTGATGGACATAGACGAAAAACGCCTTGAAATCGTGGGCGGGTTGGCGAAACGGCAGCTTAACGCCGGGGGCTTTAAGGGCGAGGTTATTTTAACTTCCGACTTGGAACGCGCGGTGGACGGAGCGTCGTTCGTATTCGGTCAGGTGCGCGTGGGGAAAATGCCCGCGCGTATTCGTGACGAAAAGATACCGCTTAAATACGGAATGCTCGGGCAGGAAACGACCGGCGCCGGCGGTTTTATGAAAGCGCTCAGAACCGTACCCGTCATACTGGACGTTTGTAAACAAATGAAGCGGAACGCGGCTTCCGACGCGTGGCTGATCAATTTCTCCAACCCTTCGGGAATCATCGCCGAAGCGGTGCTTAATCATACGGACACCCATATGATCGGGCTCTGCAACTGCCCGATTAATATGGTAAAGGAAATTGCCGACACCATCGGGACGGACAACTTCGATTACGAATATGTGGGGCTCAACCATCTCAGTTGGATAACAAGCGTCGTGAAACACGGCGAGACGGAAAACTTAGTCA
>JAISWA010000170.1 GCA_031271275.1 Clostridiales bacterium
TCTTCAGCGCCGCCTCCACTTCGTCCCCAAAATATAAAATCACTTCGTCGCCGCCCTTCCGCGTGACTTTTACCCCGTTGACCTTAAAATCAATATGGTTTATGTCGATGCCCACGCATTCCGAAACGCGCATTCCCGTGCCGAGCAGCAGCGTAACAATCGCGGCGTCCCGGGTTTTGGTCAGTTCGTGGAAAATCTTCCGCCGCTCGTTCAAGTGCTCGCCGCTGTCCACTTCGTCCAACAGCTTTACCACTTCGTCCGCTTCCAGCGTGGTGATGGGCTTTTCGTGCAGTTTCGGGAAACCCACCAGTTCCGCCGGGTTGGCCGAAATCTTTTTTTTCCGGTAAAAATATTTGAACATAGTGCGTACCGCCGCGAGTTTCCGCGACTTGCCCAACGCCTCGTTCTGCATGGCGACGCCGTCGGGTTCCTTTCGGAAGTTCCGCTTCGCGGAACCGGCGCTGGAATCCGCACTTGAACCGCGTGCGGATTCCAAATCGCGCCGCCCTTGTTCGTCGGGTTCCCTCTCCTCAATTTTTATGTAATAGCTCAAATAGTCCATAAACTCTTCAATGTCCTCCGAAGTGACCCTCGCTAGGTCGTCGGTGGTAAATTCCGTAACCGGCTTCTGGGTAAAGCTTCGGCTGACGTCGGAGAGGTAATGGAAAAATATTTTCAAATCATAGGCGTAGCCTATGCGCGTGCGTGCGGAGGTCTGGTCGGACATGGCGCGGAAATACTCGCCGAGGAAGGCGGGCAGTTCCGTAAGTAGCTCGCGCAGTTTCAGTATATTCCTGGCTTTTAAATCTTGATGGTAAGTGGGCATAACTCCTCCAGTTGAAAATAAGCCGCATAGCATTACAGTTGCACAGATGTAATGACAGGTCATTCTGAGCGAAGCGAAGAATCCTTATGACGGACAGTTCCTTCGCTTCGCTCAGGATGACGCAAGTGCGCGTTCCCGCTGACGGAAGTGCGCTTTCCCGCTGACGCAAGTGCGCTTTCCCGCCGAACAAGGGCGCGCGCAGCGCGTTTTCGCGAAGCGAAAATTCCGAGCATAGCTGACGATGGTTACATTCAAAGTTGATTCGCTATATACAGCTTCGACACCGCCGTAAACATTTTCGCGTCAAAGCTCTGGTACTTCCCGCGCATTTCCGCGGTAAACCGCCGCATTTCCTCCCGCCGGGTATTCCCGTCGGCGGGGCAGGGGCTTTTGACCACGGGCAGCCCCGCCCGCTTGGTGAACCCTATCACATCTTTCTCGGGTACGTATATCAGCGGACGTATGGCGTATAGCCCGGTGCGGTCCAGAAAAGTCACCGGTTCCGGCGCGTGCAGGCGCCCTTCGTAAAACAGCGACATAAAAAAGGTGTGTATGATATCGTCGCGGTTGTGCCCGTAGGCTATGCGGGTGACGCCCCGGCGAAGCGCTTCCGCGTTAAGCGCGCCTTTGCGCATCTTCGCGCAGAGTGAGCAGGGGTTGGGTTCCCTCCGTTCCTCAAAAATCACGCGCCCGATATCCGTGCGCAAAACGGTGTAAGGTACGGAAATTTCCGCGCAGTACGCTTCGATACCCGCGGTATCAAATTCCGAGAATCCCAAATCAACCGTAATCGCCTCAAGGGTATACGCGTTCGGGTAAAACCGCCGCATGGCGGCGAGGGCGGCAAGCAGCGTCAGGCTGTCTTTCCCGCCCGAGACCGCCACCGCAATTTTTTCGCCCGGCGGTATCATACGGTAGTCCTCGCACGCGCGGCGGACATGGCTTAAAATTTGCTGCAAATTCATGCGCCAACCTCAAAATAAAACTTTAATTATAATGGTTTTAATGTTAATATAATATGACGCGTCACGCAAAACAAATGGTATGTTATTTTTTTAAAAGAGGGGTGTGGCTATCGTGTTAAAATGCGCCAGTGCTTTTACGTATGAGTTGGATAATCCCGAAAAAGCTTTAAATGAAATCGTCGGTCAGTTGAAAAACCAAACGGAATTTTTAGAGAACACGGTCGGCATTATACTATGCCATACCGAGTTCGTGGAAGGGGGCGTGCTGGCGTACATATCCGGTAAGCTGCCCTTTGAAACCGTGGGGGCGACCACCGCTTCGCAGGCGGTTAACGGTAGCTTCGGGGAAATGGTACTTACCGTTTTTGTCATGACTTCGGACGACGTGGCGTTTTACGCCGGCATAACGGAAAGCCTCGAGGAAGATATCGAAGGCCCGGTGCGGCTCGCGTATGAGCGGCGCCCGGAAGGTTTCGGCGCGCCGGGGCTCGCGGTTATTTTCCCGCCCTTGCTGATAAAGCACTCGGGGGACGAATACATACGCGTGTTCGAGAAAGTGATGCCAAACACGCCGCTGTTCGGCTCAATCGCGGTGGACGACTCGGTTACTTTTTCCGGCGCGGTGACCGTATACAACGGCCGTCATTATGAAAACGCGCTTTCCTTCCTGTTTTGCTGCGGCAATATCCACCCGCGCTTCGCGATCGCGGCGCTTCCGCCCAACCCTGTCGCTTCCGTTAAAGGGGAAATTACAAAATCGGAAGGCTCCCGTGTTTATGAAATCAATAAAACCGACGCGTATTCTTATTTAACAAGCCTCGAGCATTCCCACAACATACGGGTTATCAACAATATGCTCATGTACCCGTTTTGGGTAGACCTTGTGAAGCGCGACAATTACGACGGCGTCCCTGTAATACGCGGGCTCGCTTCCGTTTCGGAAGACGGGCCGGCCCTGTTTCGCGGGGATGTGGACGAGCGCTCCACCTTTACGCTGCTGACCTGCAACCCGCAAGATGTGCTGAAAACGACCCGCGAATGCGTTGACCGCGTCAATAAATCAGACGGTATAAACGGCGTGTTGTTTATTTCCTGCATTGTGCGCCGCATGACCATCCTCAGCGGCGACCCGCTTGCCGAGCTGCAAGCCGTCAAGGAGGGAATCAAACCCGGCATACCTTTTATGACGGGGTACGCGGGCGGCGAAATCTGCCCCACATCCGTCCGGGACCGTATCCCCACAAACCGGTTCCACAACTATTCATTAGTCGTATTGGTGGTGTGAAATGGAGAATGATAAAAGCGACGCGCTTGCGGCTCTTACGCGGGAACTGCGCGAGTGCAAAGCCGAGAATAACCGCCTTGCCCGCGAGCTTCGCGCGGCGCTGCGTCGTATAGATATTTTAAGGCTTAACACGGATACGCAGTTTGATTTGACCAAGAGCATAACCGGCGAAAAACGGCAGCAGGAGTTGTATTTTAACTTAATGCTGCGGTTATATCCGGATATTGTTTTTGTGTTCGACGACGAATTGAAGTTCACGATCGGCACGCAAAATATTACGGATATTATTGACGTGGAGGACGTCTCGCTTTTGCGGGGGCATACGCTCGCGTCCATCGTAGACCGTTACTGCCCCTCTATTTTTACCGATGAAATGCTCGACGCGATTGAGCGGGTCAAAACGGGCAACGAAAAAGGCGTGGAAAATAAAATCGATATTTCTACGGAACAGGGGCAGTTTGAAGTAACCATACTTTCCTTTAACATGGGCAAAGGCTCTTACAGCGGTATATTGGCAATCATTCACGATATCACCGAGGTAAACCTCGCCAAAGAGCAGGCGGAAGCGGGCAATCGCGCGAAAAGCGAGTTCCTTTCCCGCATAAACCACGAAATCCGTACCCCGATACATACCATTATGGGAATGACCGGCGTTGCCATAAATTCCGATGATTTGGAAAAGAAGAACGCCTGTCTGGACAAAATCAACACGGCGTCCAAACATTTGCTGGATTTGTTTGACGATATCATGGACATGTCAAAGGTAGAAAAGAATAAGCTTGATTTAACCGTGAACCACTTCGACTTTCAAGAAATGATCCACCATGTGGTTAAAACCCTGCGCTTTAAAATTGAAGAAAAAAAGCTGCGTTTTGACATAGCGCTTGACCCGGATATCCCGCCCGCGCTCATCGGCGACGATGTGAAGCTCGCGCAAATTATCGTCAAGCTGCTTTCCAACGCGGCTAAGTTTACCCCGGCAGGCGGTACGGTCAAATTGCAGGTAAGGCGGTTGCAGGACACCGCCGGGTGGGTGCAGCTGATGATTGCGGTAAGCGACGACGGTATCGGAATATCTTCCGAGCAGCAGACGCGCCTATTTGACAGCTTTGAACAGGCGGACGGAAGCAATACGCGCAAATTTGGCGGCGCGGGTATCGGCCTTGCCCTTGTGTGGAATATCGTGACCATGATGGGCGGAAAGATTTGGGTCGAGTCGGAGCAGGGCAAAGGCGCCAAGTTTATCATCACCCTCAGGCTTAAAAAACGGGTTCTGGATGATGATATGGACGAAAAGGAACCGGTCGCAAAAGATTATTCCGGAAAAACGATTCTGATTGTGGACGATATGGCGGTTAACCAGGAGATTATCGCGTCTATGCTTCAGGACACCCATATCCGGATATACTATGCCTCAAGCGGCATTGAAGCGATAAACCTGTTTAAAAACGCGCCGCAGCTGTATGACTTGATTCTGATGGACATTCAAATGCCGGAAATGGACGGGTATGCCGTTACGCGCGCCATACGCGCGCTGCCTTTCGCGAAGGCAAAGGAAGTGCCGGTCCTCGCGCTTACGGCAAACGCGATGTACGCGGACGAAAGGCTCAGCCTCGACGCGGGGATGAACGGGCATATCAACAAACCGGTTTCTAAAAAGGAAATACTGCTGAAAATCGACTCGTATTTGGCGCCGCTATTGTCAATATAAAAGCCCTGTGCTATACTGCGGAACGCAAAAAAAATTTCGGAGGTTTTTATGTCGATACCTTTTATTATTTTTGGAGTCATTTATATCCTCGGGTGCTTCGCGCTGATGGCGGCGATACTTATGCAAAAGAAGCGCACCGCCGGAATGGGCAGTATAGCCGGGATGGGCAACTCGTCCGAAACCTACTGGGATAAAAACAAAAGCCGTTCCGTCGAAGGCGCGCTCGAGAAATGGACCAAAATCGGCGGCGGGGTTTTATTTGCGTATTCCGTCATCCTGTGCCTGATATAAAAAAATTTATCATTTAAAAATGCAGAGCCGCCCGCGGGTATTGTCGCGGGTGGTTTTTTTTTCATTTTTATTATTCGTATTACGGTGCAAAATAAACTTGTAACACCATTGAAAGGAGTGTATGTATATGGGAAAATTTTCCGGCGGATTTGTCGCGGGCAGTATTTTGACCGCGTTCGGGGTCGGCTGGCTGATGTCGGACGCGAAAATGCGCAGGCGCATCATCCATGACGGCAGGCGCGCCATGCGCAGGGCGAGCGATATGATAGGGTAATACTAAGCTTCAGCGAACGCTTATGAGCAATATAAGCCGCGTGAAAACGCGGACGCGCGGTTATGAATCCGTGCATAGGTCAAGAACGGATTTATGCGCGGTTTTCGCGAAGCGAAAATTTAGAAGCAAAATATCGTTACCTCAGTGGAAGATTAGTAAAAAACAGCCGTGTGAGTTTGTCATTCTGAGTAGAGCGAGCTTGTCATTCTGAGTAGGCGAACTTGTCATTCTGAGTAGAGCGAGCTTGTCATGCTGAGTAGAACGAGCTTGTCATGCTGAGTAGAACGAGCTTGTCATTCTGAGCCGTAGGCGAAGAATCTTCGCAGATACGGAAAAAGATTCTTCGCTTCGCTCAGAATGACAGCGGCTGAAATTTTATGAAGATAAAATTAATTTGTCTGTATAATATCGGCTTATTTAATTGTATATGGAAACATAAATTATAAATGCGGTGCAAAGCGAATGATACGCGCAATATCCATGATGAATCAATAAATGAAATGACTACTTGCCCGTAGGATTTAAAACCGCTGAAAAAAATATTTATAAAGGACTTCACCACCGGGGTCCTTTTTTAATGAACTCATAGCCATGTTTGCTTCTGCGTGGTATATTGACTACGGGGGTGTGAATTGTGGCAAAATTGGAATATACGTTTAAAAACGATACGCTTCTAAAAATGCTGTTTGTAAGGCA
>JAISWA010000199.1 GCA_031271275.1 Clostridiales bacterium
AGCGGTTTTTCAAAGAAAAACCGCGAGCGGAGCGAACGTTCTGCCCGAATAGCAAGCAAAAATTACCTCTGTACAACTGTAATACTAAACCAAATAACGGAAGCTGTTTTTGTGGTATAATGCCCGTGAATTTTCGTTTTGGGGGCGCGTCGCAATGCAAGCCGACCTTTTCCTTGACGATTTTGAAACGGAAGCGAGAATACATATCGAAAAAATAGAAGCCGCGCTGCTTGACGGGGAATCGCTGACGGGCGACCCGCAAAAGCTGAACGGGCTTTTTCGCAACGCCCACAGCCTGAAAGGGACGGCGGGCTTTTTTTCGTTGGAAAAAATCGTGGCGGTGGCGCACGAAATGGAGAGCCTCTTTTCCCGGATAAAGGACGGCGCGGTTGCGGTTTCGGAAGAAATTATCGACGTCTCGCTGCAAAGCGTGGACTGCCTGAAAGATTTGGCGGACCACCTGCAGGCGGACGACGCCATCGACATTTCCGGCGTGTTGGGGCAACTTAAAAAATATACCGAAACCGCCCCGGAGGAAAAGGAATTTTACGCGGCGCAATGCCCGTTCAACTTTGACGACCCCCGCATAAGCGCCGCGCTGAAAGAAGCGCGGCGTTTCGGCAATAAGATTTATTATATCCGCCTCGGCTTTAACCGCGGCCTCGGGCGTTTCTTCGACCAACCCGAAATTTTTCTCGACAACTTCCTTTCCGTGGGCAGAATCATTGAGGTGATCGTAAACGACGAGCCGGTTCCCGCATCCAAAACGGAAATTAAAGCCCCCATCCTTTCCGCGCTGTCAAGGCGCGACACCTCAAAGATAGAGCTGCTCGCGGCAAGCGTGTTGGAGCCGGCGCTTTTTTCCATCGCCACGGAAATAGACGCCCAAAACATCAAGCCCTTAACCTATTCAAGCGTTTACGGCAAGACCGCGGAACCCGCCGCCCAAACTTACGGGCGCGTTGGCTCAGAAGATAAAAACCTCGTCATCCATTTAAACGTCTCCGCCATTAACCATTTAATGGACCTCTCAAGCGAATTGGTGCTTGCCCGCAACCAATTGCTTTCCCTCGTGGGGAACCGCCGCAAAGCCATACCGGGGCTTGCGCCCGTGCTGCAGGATTTGGACAGGCTCACCAGCGAGATACAGGAAAAAGTCATGCTCACGCGTATGCAGCGGCTCGGCGGGGTTTTCGGCAAGTTCCCGCGTATCATCCGGGACGCCGCCAAGCGGCTCAACAAGGAAATCGCGGTGGAAATCTACGGCGACGACATACGGTTGGATAAATATTTACTGGACGCGCTGACCGACCCCATCACCCAACTTGTGAAAAACGCCGCCGACCACGGTTTGGAACCGCCCGCCCGCCGCGCGGCGCTTGGCAAGCCGCCCAAAGGCAAAATCACCCTTAGCGCGCACACCCGCGAAGGCGCGGCATTTATCGAGGTATCGGACGACGGCGCCGGAATTGATGTCGAGGCGTTAAAGAGCCGCTCCCTTGAGCGCGGCATTGTCACCGCCGAGCAGCTTGCCGAAATGTCGCTTAATGAAATTTACGCGCTGATGTTCGAGCCGGGAATCACTACGGTGAAGCAGGTGACCGACCTTTCCGGGCGCGGCGTGGGCATGGACATCGTAAAGACCAATATAGAAAAGCTCGGCGGCGCGATAGGCATAGAATCCGCCCGGGGCAAGGGCACTACCTTCCGTATCAGGACGCCGCTGTCCCTTTCCGTCATAAACGCGCTTATCATCGTGATAGACGGCGTACAGTACACCGTGCCGGAAACCCATGTGGAACGCATCGCGCGCGTTGCGAAGGGGAACGCGTCACGGCGGTTGGAACGCTTAAACGGTTCGTTGGCGCTTAGCGCAAACGGGCGGGTAATGCCCGTATTGCTCATGGACGAGATTATCGCGGCAGCCGGGAACCGCCCGCGGCATTTCGACAGGAACGCCGCCGTCGCGGAAGCCCTCGCCCGCCCCGTGGCAAAATGCCTCGTGCTGAAAGCCGGGGGCGGAACTTTCGCGCTGCTCATAGACGACGCGTTGGAAACGGTGGAGACGCTGATTAAGCCGCTGCCGGTTTTCCTGCGGGACTGCGGCTGTTATTCCGGCGTAACGGTGCTTGGCGACGGCAGCGCCGTCGCCATACTCGACACCGAAAATATACTGCGCATGGCAAAAATAGAGGAAGCGCCCGAGCGGGAAGAAGCGGAAAAGGAAGTTTTACCTGCCGGAGACGTAAAAACCGCCATCATCTTCCAATGCTCCGGGGCGGAATATTTCGCGTTGGAAACAAAGGATTTGCTGCGGATAGAATCCGTAAGCGCCGGCTGTATACAGGAAGTGGGGGAAGACCGTTTCGTCAACGTAGCCGGTACTACGGTGCGGGTGGCGCGTCCCGAGGATTACGCGCCGGTGCAAAAACAGGACTACGCCAAAAATAAGCTGTATCTGCTTACCCTTAAAAAGGGCGCGTCCCCCGTGGGCCTGCTCGCGGGGAAGGTGCTCGACAAAGCCGAGGGCGCTTTCCCGATAGAAACGGAAAATATGTACAGCGACTTCATACACGGCACCTGCGCGTTTGACGAGAAGGTGCTGATCTTTTTAAACGCGGAAGCGATTATCCGTGAAATCGAGGACGGCAAGCAAAGTAAAAAAAACCTGAAAACCTTTGAGGCGTGACATGAGGGGTCTTAGTTTCTTTATAAATGACGAGTTATACGCGGCGGACGTTACAAGGGTTGCGAAAATCGTCCGCCACCTTTCCGTGACGCCCGTGCCCGCCGCCCGGGAGGCAGTCCTGGGTATCGCCAATTTAAAGGGCAAGGTGGTTACGGTCTTAGACCCGCGGGCGCTCTTAGCCGCCCCCGGCGAAGCGGTTCAGCGGAACAACCCCGTCGGTTCCGTAAAAGCCGTGGTGTTCAAGCCTTTTTCCGAAAACGGCGACCCCATAGGGCTGCGGATAGACCGGCAGGGCGGTTTGATTTCCGTGGACGACGAAAACATCCTGCCCCCGCCCGTCGCGGACGGCGCGGGTATTGTTGCGGGCGTCGCGGAACTGGAAGGGCGCTTATACCGAATACTGGACGTAAACCATATCATAAACCGAAAAGAAGGGACGGACAGGGATGAAAGGTTTTAAGCATATTAAAATAAGGGCGAAGCTGCTCGCGGCGTTCATATTCGTCGCGCTGACCATGGCGGCGGTTTCCGTGGTCGCTATGGTAGAGATTTATACCACGAGCAAAACGGACGGCGTACTGTTCGAAACGGTGATTCAGCCGCAGGGTTACCTGACGGACGTGTCGCTGAATATTGAAAGTATGCGCGTGGAATTGCGCAACGCCTTGCTGACCGACAACCAGAAGGAACAGGAGGCGCTGCTTTCCGAAGTTAAAAACAGCCTTGCCGAAGCCAAGCGCATGGCGGCGCTGTTTGGCGAGACCATCATCCTGAACCCCACAAAGTACGCGTTTGACGAGTTTAACAAAAACCTGGCGGAATTTGAGCGGAGAATGGACGAGTTCTTCCGTCTGATACAAACCGACAAAACAGCCGCGTACAGTTACCTGCGGGGCGATATGGCGCCCATCGCGCAGCGGTGCATGGACAGCATCAATGACATGAACAACGGGAAGTTTGAGTACGGGCGGGGTATCTCCGAAGATACCATCGCCAGTTCGGAAAAAACGTTTAACATCCTGCTCTGGACTTCCATTGCCGGGTTTGCCGCCACGCTCGGCTTCGGGATGTATTTTTCCCTTGCCACAAGCCGCCCGCTTATCCGGGGAATGGAAATACTCACGAAGGCTGCCGACGGCGACTTTACCGTCAGGCTGCCCGATTTTTACGGGGCGGAAATCGGTCAGCTTTTCCGGGCAAGCAACGAATTGATTGCCTTCTGCAACAATTCCGTTTCCAGTATGACCGCCATCATTTTCAAGCTGCGCACCCTCGCGCAAAGCCTGAACGCCATCTCGTCGGACATGGCGGTGAACAGCAAGGGGCTTAACGAGCAGACTTCCTTCGTGAGCACCACCACGGAGGAATTTTCCGCCGGGATGTCCCAGTCGAGCAACTCGCTTTCCACGGTAAGCACGCATATCAGCGCGGTCGCCACGTCCATCGAGGAAATAAACGCCACCCTCGGCGCGGTGGCGGCGGCGGCGGAGGAGACCAATGTGCGCGTGGAACAGTCTAGCGCCCTGGTGGACAGCATACAGAACAGCATCGCGAAGGCGTCGGGCTCGGTCAACCGCGTTTCGGAAGTTTTCAACAGCGTAGCCTCCAGTGTGGGCGAAATTAACAAATCCATCTCCACGGTGAGCGAGCACAGTGTGGAAGCCATGAACAAAATGGCGGAAGCCGACGAAAAGGCGCGCAACACCAACAAAATCATCCAGCGCCTTGAAGCGGCGAGCAAACAGATTGGCAAAATCGTTAACGTCATCAACGACATTGCCGACCAGACCAACATGCTCGCGCTTAACGCCGCCATAGAAGCGGCAGGCGCGGGCGACGCGGGCAAAGGCTTCATGGTAGTGGCAAGCGAGGTAAAGGACCTTGCGAAGCAGACCGCCGAAGCCACGGACGAAATCGCGGAGCAGATTGAAAAAATGCAGAGCAATATGCCGGAAGCGGTAGGCGCGGTTTCCGAAATAACGGCTATTATCAACGGCATGACAGGGTTTATGAATTCGTTCTCACAGGAAATTAAGCAGCAGGGCAAGCGCAGCGACCAGATAGCCAACGAGTCAAACGCCGCGGCAAACCGTATGAAGGACGTCACCACCGAAATGAACCGCATTTCCGAAAACGCGCTTTCGGTAACGCGCACGGTGGTGGAATCCACCAAGGGCGTAAACGAGATCGCGAAGTCCACCGCCGAGCTTGTAACCGGCACGCAGGAAATCGCCATGAACTCGGAACGGGCATCCAATAATATCAACGAGATAAGCCGTACCATGAAGGAAATGACCGCGGGGCTGATTGACATTTCCAGAAACACCCAGTTAATCAATCAGGAAGCGGGCTCCGTGCAGAACAGCGCGGACATGGCGAGGAATTCGAGCGAGCAGCTTTTGGAAGTCGCCCGGGAATTAGAGCATTATACGGAACGCTTTACCACTAAATAAACATGGAGAAAATCAAAATACTGGTTGCGGACGCGTCCTCCGTCTACAGGCAGATGTTCGTCAGCGCCGCGGAGGCGCTTGGGAATATTGCGGTATACTGCGTGACCGACGGGCGCGAGGCGCAGGAAAATATCCGGTATCACGCTTACGCGGCGGCGGTGATTGACGCGGAAATCCCCGGGGTTAATGTGCGCGAGCTGATGCGCGATATCTCCCGCATCCGGGGGCAAAAGCCCGTAGTGATTATCGTCGCGAGGCCGTCCTTCGCAAGCGAGGCGTTTTACGATGAAATGCTCGCGTTGGGCGCGTATGACTGCGTGACGAAACCCCTGAATAAAAATTACGCGGAAAATTTCGAGACCATGATTCGCGGGCTTTCCAACATCATGGACTACTTAAAAAAAACCCCGACCCAAGCCAGCCCGCCCGCGCCCCAAAAATTCCTGGCGGATATCGTGCTTATCGCTTCGTCTACCGGCGGGCCTTCGGCGCTTGGCAAAATACTGGCGCAGCTTGACGGGGATTTCCCCGTGCCGATACTGATCGTACAGCATATGCCGCTGCATTTTATAGATTCGATGGCGGATAGTTTGAATTTGAAGTGCCGGTTAAACGTAAAAATAGCCTGCCACGGGGAAGAAGCGCAGGCGGGTACGGTTTATATCGCGCCGGGAAAAAGCCACATGAAGCTCGGGCCGAAGAAAAAAATCGCCATCGAGGTTTCCGCGCCGGTCAACGGCGTGCAACCCTCCGCGGACGTGCTTTTTGATTCGGCGGCGGAAAGTTTCAACGGCGCGGTATTGGCGGTGGTGCTTACGGGCATGGGGCGCGACGGCGCCGCCGGGGTGGCGCGTTTGAAGGAAAAATTGAACTGTTACTGCATCGCGCAAAGCGAGCGCACCTGCGTCGTTTACGGAATGCCCCGCTCCGTGGCGGAAAGCGGCTTGGCAGACGCGGCGCTTGATTTGGAAGACATACCGGCTGCCATGACAAAACTATGCGCGGGAAAAAACAGCGCACCGTAAAAAAGAGTTGAGCGCAATGGAAAACGAAGCGGCGTTCCAACGGCTGCGAGCCTATATCGTCCACCTGTGCGGCATCGACATCCCTTCGGGGAAGTCTTATTTGTTTGAGACGCGGTTCGCGCGGATGATGGCGGAGAACGGAATCCATGATTTTGAGGAATTTTATCAGCTCATACTCGCGAGCGGCGGCGCCCTTGACCAACCGCTCATCAACGCCATAGCCACCCATGAGACGCAGTGGTTCCGCGACAGCGCGCCCTGGAACGTGATAGAGGAAACACTGCTTCCCCGATGGATATGCGAGATTGCCGAAGGGCGCAGGAACCGTATACGCATTTGGTTCTCCGCCGTGTCTACGGGACAGGAAGCGTATTCCACGGTGATGTGCATCGACCGGTATTTACGCAAAAACCATATAAAAGAAGTCAGCCTTTCCAACTTCTATTTTTTTGCCACGGATATTTCGGTAAACGCCGTCGGTATCGCGAAAAAGGGAAGGTACAACCGCATCAGCATTACGCGGGGTTTGGGCGGCGCGTACAGGAACGAATACTTCGCCAATGACGGCTCCGTCTGGGAAATTGACGAGCGGATACGCCGCGCGGTAAGTTTCCGGCAGCTCAACCTGCTTGGCGATTACAGCGCGCTCGGGCATTTTGATTTGATCTTCTGCCGGTATCTGCTGATATATTTCCCGCAGGATATCCAAAAAAAGGTCGCGTATAAGATGCACAACGCGCTGACGGTCGGGGGCGTGCTCTTTACCGGCAACTACGTGATGCTCGATTTGTTCAGCCCGTATTTTGACCCCTGCCATTACGGGAATATGACGTATTACGCAAAAAAATGACAGGCTGCGTTTGATGTTTGATTAAAAAACCACTTCCACCAGTGTAAGCCCGTTGGGCGGCATGGTCTTGCCGGCGCGGGTACGGTCTTTTGACGCGATAATTTCCGGCACGGACGGGGGCGGGATTTTTCCAAGCCCGGCGTACACCAATGTTCCCGCGAGGATGCGCACCATGTTGTATAAAAACCCGCCGCCGGTCACGGTGACGGCAATAAGCCGGGAACCCGCGCGTTCCTCACGAACTTCTACGCCGCAGGAAAAAACCTCCCGCACGGTGGATTTCTCAAAAACATCTCTTGATGCCGCGCAAAACGCTTTAAAATCATGCCTGCCGATGCAATGCGCGGCGGCTTCCCCCATGGCGTCAACATCCAACGATTGCCTGACCCACGCGCTGTACCGCCCGATCAACGGGTTGGGGTACGGCGCGTTTTGTATTTGGTAGCGGTAGGTTTTTTCCCTCGCGCGGAAGCGCGGCACAAAACCGTCCTGCGCTTCCTCCGCCGCCGTAACGGAAATATCCGGCGGAAGCAAGCCGTTTAAGACTTCCGGTAATTTTTCAAGCGGGACTTTTAAGCCGTCCGCGCCAAACGCCGCCCGCTGACCCAACGCGTGAACGCCCGCGTCCGTCCTGCTTGCCGCGCGCAAAACCACCGCCCGCCCCATGAGTTTGGCGAGCGCGTCCTCTATTACCTGCTGCACGGCAAGCCCGTTCGTCTGCCGCTGCCAGCCCGCGTAACGGGTTCCGTCATAGGCGACGGTCAACAGCGCCTGCATTCATTTTCCCTTTCCCGTCACATACCACAGCCATATCCATATTCCCCGCAAACAGCCCGTAAAGGAAATCGCCGCCCAAATACCCAACAGCCCCAGGGGCGTTTGGGAAAGGGCATACGCCAACGGCACACGGATGATATTCGAGGTGATTCCGCTGACGGAGGGCGGAATCGTGCGGCCCGTGCCCTTGAACGCGCTGGCGAACACCGCTTCAATGCACATGGGAAGCTGACATACGGACAGTATACGCATATAGGTTACGCCCAAATCCCAAAGCTCGGGCTGAGCGGGCAGGAACACCGCGAACGCCGCGCCGCCGCCGAAAAACAAAACCGCCGTGACGAACAGCCCCCAAACGGTCATAAAAACGGAAGAAAATTTCACGCCTTGGGCGATACGGTCTTCCCTGCCCGCGCCGAAGTTCTGCCCCACGTAAGAGGTAAGCGCCGAGCCGAACCCGCCGCCTATCAGCCATGTCAGCGATTCCACCTGCGAGCCGACCCGGCTTATGGCAAGCCCCTGCGCCCCGAAGGAAACTTCAAACCGGGAAGTGATCATGGTCAGCGAGCAGAAAAGCGTGCTCTCAAGGCAGATGGGGAGGGTCCACTTGAAAATATTGCGCGCGCATTCCCCCGAAACCGTCTTTGCGGCATTTTCGCGGTGAAGAAACGGATATTTTTCAAAGGGCCTGTGCTTCGATATTTTAAGCGCGGCGAGCATAAGCGCCGCCACCACCGCCTGCGCGAAAACGCTCGCCGCCGCCGCGCCGCCCACGCCCATCCCCATGGGGAAAATTAAAACCGGGTCGAGGACCATATTCAGCGCAAGCCCCACGGCGTTAATCATAAACGGGGTGCGCGCGTTGCCCGACGCGTTGAACGTTCCGCTGACCGAAGCCGAGACAAAGCTGAAGGGAATGCCCAAGCCGATAATGCTCAGGTACCGTTTCGCGTCGTCGGCGACGCTGTTTTCCTGGAAATTAAAAAACCCTACCAACGGCTCCCGCAGGAAAATGAGGAACGCGCCGTACAGCAACCCCAACGCCGCCGCGATGTAAAGCGCCGTGCGGGAATACCGGAACGCGCCGTCGGTTTCGCCCCTGCCCCGCGACTGGGAAACGCCGATTTCCGCCCCCACTCTCCCGATCAGCATGAACCCCACCGAAAGCCACATGAACAGCCCCGCCGTGCCCGAAGCCGCCACCGCGTCGCTGCCGATGCGCCCAAGCCAGAACATATCGGTCAGGTTGTAGCACATTTGAAGAAACTGCGTTCCCATGATGGGAAGCGCTAAGCTGAGCAGCGCGCGGATGATGCCGCCGCTGGTCATATCGCGTTTGTTTGTTTCCGCCATTCCATTCAATCCCCGAAATGTAATTTGACACGCGGGGAACAGTATACAATAATATGGCGCTTTAGAGGCATGATAATTTGGGGGGGAGCGGAATGCGGCGAAGGGTTTTTATCACGGGCTCGTCCCGGGGGATCGGGTTTGGCATCGCGAAGGCGTTCGCGCAAAACGGCGACCAGGTGGCGATTAACGGAATTTCCGACCTTCCGCGCCTTCAGGAAGCCGCGGAGGAATTGAAAACCTATGACCCCTGCGCGGAATTTTTCCTCGCCGACATGTCGGATTATAAAGCCGCGGAGGAATGCTTTACAAAAATAAAGGCGCGCGGCCCCGTGGATGTTTTAATCAACTGCGCGGGCGCGGCATATTTCGGGCTGTTTACGGAAATGACGCAGGCGGACATGGATTTTGTGCTGCGGAATAATTTAATTTCCGTGTTCAATGCCTGCCGTTTGGCCGCGCCGGATATGGTAAGGGCGAAGCGCGGGGCGATTATCAACATATCTTCCGTCTGGGGGATAACCGGCGCGTCCTGCGAGGCGGTGTACGCGGCGGCAAAGGCAGGCGTGGACGTGTTTACCAAATCGCTTGCGAAGGAGTTGGGGCCTTCCGGCGTGCGCGTCAACGCCATCGCCTGCGGCGCGTTCGAAACCCGCATGAACGACCGGCTCACCCCGGAAGAAAAAAATAATTTTACCGAGGGCATCCCCCTCGGCCGTTTCGGGCAGGCAGACGAGGTAGGAGGACTGGCGGTTTACCTCGCTTCCGGCTCCGCGTCCTACCTGACCGGGCAGATTATCGCGTTGGACGGCGGCTTGACTTGACAGAATTGTTTTTGCCGCTATAATTAACTTTCGCAACGCGGCTCGTTGGTCAAACGGCTAAGACACGGCCCTTTCACGGCTGAGATGGGGGTTCGATTCCCCCACGAGTCATACTTCGGTTTGAAAATGTTTATGGCAACCTCACGGCGCCATAGCCAAGCGGTAAGGCAGAGGTCTGCAAAACCTTTATCCGGCGGTTCAAATCCGCCTGGTGCCTGTAGAATCAGAACTTTAAAAGCCCCGTAAACGCTGAATTTACGGGGCTTTTCACGTCTTGAGGCGTAAGGGCGTTTAAAACG
>JAISWA010000246.1 GCA_031271275.1 Clostridiales bacterium
GCGTCCTCGCGGATGGGCCATGTCAAGCGGAATATCCGGGGCCGCGACAGCTCGCCGTATAAATTGACGGCGTCCGCGAGCACGGGCAACGTGGTGTTGGATAATATCGACAGGAGATAGCGCAAAATAACGCAAGACATGCCCGCGGCGGCGGCGCAGCCCACTTTACGGAAACGGTTTGCCGTGGTACAAAGTACCCGTTAAGAAGGAAGTAAGGGGGAGCCATAATGATAAGAGTAGATTCCTACCCGACCCACGAACACGAGGGGATAAAGCTTCGTCCGGGCCGGGTAACGCCCTTTGGCGCGACAATCGTGCAGGGCGGCGTAAATTTCAGTATTTATTCGAGCCGCGCCACTTCGTGCAAGCTTGTGCTGTACCGCCGACGCGAGCGCGCGCCCTTCGCGGTGATTCCTTTTTATGAGGAATTTAGGATCGGGCATGTGTTCGCCATGGTGGTCTACGATTTGGACTACGAGGACGTGGAGTACGGGTATATTTTTGACGGGCCGAACGATTTCCGCCAGGGGCATTGGTTCGATGCGGGAAAGGTGCTGATTGACCCCTACGCGAAAGTTATTTCCGGGCGGGACGTTTGGGGAGAAATGCCCGGGGACGGGGAACTCCGCCCGTTCCGCTCGCGGATATCCCAGGACGATTTCGACTGGCAGGGCGACAGGCCGTTGGAAATCCCCATGCGCGATTTGATTATTTACGAGGCGCATGTGCGCGGGCTTACCGCGCACCCGTCCTCCGGGGTAAAGCGCCCGGGGACTTTCGCGGCGGTACGGGAAAAGATTCCGTACATGAAGGAGCTTGGCGTCAACTGTGTGGAACTCCTTCCCGTTTACGAATACGACGAGTTTGAAAACTGGCGCTACAGCCCCGACGGCGGAATCAAGCTGCTGAACTACTGGGGCTACAGCACGGTGGGCTTTTTCGCGCCGAAGGCGGGGCTTGCGGCAACCGGCAAGCTCGGAATGCAGGCGGACGAGTTTAAAACGCTCATCCGCAGCCTGCACAAGAACGGCATTGAGGTCATTCTCGACGTGGTGTTCAACCACACCGCCGAGGGCAACGAAAACGGCCCGTACATTTCCTTCCGGGGAATCGACAATAAGACGTACTACATACTTACGCCGGAGGGTTGGTATTACAATTTCAGCGGCTGCGGCAACACGCTCAACTGCAACAACCCCATCGTGCGGAACATGATTTTGGACTGCCTGCGCTATTGGGCGGCGGAGTACCATGTGGACGGTTTCCGTTTCGACCTCGCCAGCATCCTCGGCCGCGACCAGAACGGCGCGCCCATAGAATCCCCGCCGCTTTTGGAAAACCTCGCCTTCGACCCGGTGCTTGGGAAATGCAAGCTTATCGCGGAGGCGTGGGACGCGGGAGGGCTGTATCAGGTAGGTTCGTTCCCCTCGTGGGGGCGTTGGAGCGAATGGAACGGCAAGTACCGGGACGACGCGCGGCGGTTTTTAAAGGGCGAGCACGGGCTGACTTGGGCGATGGCGCAGGGCCTGCAGGGTTCCCCCCACGTCTACAACCCGTATTACCGGGGGAACTGCGCTTCCGTAAACTTCATCACCTGCCACGACGGCTTTACCCTGATGGATTTGTTTTCCTACAACGGCAAAAACAATTTCGCCAACGGGGAAAACAACAACGACGGTTCCAACGACAACCACAGTTGGGACTGCCGGGTTCCCGGTTTTTCGGAGGCGGAAACCGCCGCGCTGCGGAAGAAAATGATTAAGAACGCCCTGTCCGTTTTGCTGCTGAGCCACGGCGTGCCCATGATACTGGCGGGGGACGAGTTCGGCAATTCCCAGAACGGGAACAACAACGCCTACTGTCAGGACAATGAGATTTCGTGGCTCGACTGGGGCGATTTGGGGCGCAACCGGGATATTTTCGAGTATGCGCAAAGGCTTATCCGGCTGCGCAAGGAACATGCGTGCCTGCGCAGCCCCGAAGGGTCCCGGGGCGTCACCAAGAACGGGTACCCGCTCGTTTCCTGCCACGGCGTTAACCCGTGGGAAGCGGATTTTAACGGGAACATGCTTGGGATGATGTACTGCGGCGACGACGATTTCGTCTATTTCGCCATGAATATGCATTGGGAAGGCGGCGGCTTCCGCCTGCCCGAACTGCCGCCGGGGTTTGGGTGGAAGTTGGCGCTTGCGTCGGAGGACGGCGCGGAATATCGCGGCGACGGCGGGATTTTTGTCGCGGCGAGGTCGGTGATGGTGTTGATGGGGGAGAGGGTAGGTGGAGAGGAAGGTAAGGGATAATTGTGTTTTTGAGGAGGGATGATTCCGCTCAATGTAAACCTACGACTTGGTAGGTTTTGTGGCGGCAAAAAAGACCGGAAAATCAAGGTTTATGACGATGAGGGCAGGAAAAAAGCGGCTTTTTTTGAAAGCAAATTAGCGGGGGAATATGGGTGATAGATACGTTCGAAGGCGGGTTGAATTTGATTTGGCGGGTTCACCTCGAAAGAAAACAGGTTCAAATATTCCTGCATGGGGTTCGTTATTCCGCTGTTGATTCGTATTGGTATTTATAAAGTTTGAATAGTAGGCATGGGCTTCGTAGTTTGGCTAAAAGGTGAACTAAACTATATATAAGAAAAGTTAATTAAAATTCCTAAGTAAAAATGGAGACTGAACAAAATGAATTATAAATATAATATTACAGGATATATACTTCATAACGATATTCAATATTTTTGTACAGTGAATGGCTTTATTGTAAAAATGTTTTACAAAGGTGAACCGGAGATTCAAAAATTACATAAAATCGAAGCTGAAGATGAAAAATACCTTTTTGGGTTTAGTGAAACAGATTGTATTTTTGCCGTTTTAATGCCAAAAGGGACATGTTTTAATGCTTTTTCTTCTCATATTCCTTATCATTTTGGTACACACATTCTTATTAAAGCAAAATCATCTGATGTTAATGATATATCATATTTTGATGGGCTTGAGTTTTATGGCGAAACCGTTAATAAAATCTTTAACCCACGTCAAGGAGTAGAACATCCTAAATATGCTTATAAAGTTGAAGATATAAACATAGCATTTAAACCACATTCTGATTATAGCCGTGAATATGATATTGAAATTAAGGAGGAAAAAATAAAAATTAAAACCATCATTTATACATATATTAACTTAAATGAACAAAAAAATGAGGACGGTACTGTAAGCTTAGGAGCACTTGATTCTGCTGTACGCTTTAAATTTAACACACAAAAGTCTCTTAATGAATTGTATTATTATTGGCTTAGGTTCAAAGAATTTTTGGTTTTTTTGGCAGGAAGGAAGAATGTTGATTTTGGAGTTAGATTATTACAAAAACATGAATCAGATTCACTTTGTTATATTGCCGATGGCTTTTTTAGTGGAAATTCGAGCGATGTATACAATGGTGAAATTCGTAAAACTATTCAAATAAATATGTTCGAAGATAAACTACCTGATTTATTTATGCTGTTTACCGACGAAAAAACCTTGCCATATTTGCCTTTTTTACCTAAAAACAATAAAGAAGCTAAACATATATCATATACAGATGTTTTAGACATTTGTACAGCATTTGAAATAGAATTTGAGTTAAGCAAACTAAAAATTCAATCAAACGATGTAGCTAATAACCTGTACATCGTGTTAAAGAATGCAATAAAGGAGTTCAGAAAAAATCAAGTCGAAGAAGCTGACCAGAAAGACAAAGTATTCGATGTTGCTTTCAGCAATATACAACATATAAACGCTTCATTGGCAGATAAAATATATCTGCTTTATGAACGTTCTTTAATTGACTTAGACAGTGTTTCTAATAATGAGTTAAATACAAACAGAAAATCCATCAATGATTTTGTCAAATTGCGCAACAATATAACACATTCCGGTATTGTAGATTGGGGTGGTTGTGGAGTATTTTTCATATTTTTATTGAAAATACTGTATATCAATATGCTAATGCGAGCGGGGTTAAATAAAAATACCGCTGTTAATATAGCCGAGAGAAAATGGGGAGCGTAAATATTTTCATTTCATCTTCGCATTCTCCATAAACTCCAAAGGGGCACTCTTTCTGTGATGGCATTAGAACGAAATACTTTGTCTTTAAATCGTTGATCAACAAATAAGAACTACACGAGGAATAGTGCCTTGACTGATCTTCCCAAATACGAAATCATTATTTACCGGAGCAAAGAAGACAATTGTTTTCTCGCGTAAGTACCGGAGCTGTATGGCGGACGGTAAAACCTTAGACGAGACGGTCAGTAACATGGAAACAATCATCCGCGAATGGATTGAGTGCGCGATTGAGGACGGGGAAAAATTTCCGGAACCAAAAGGCTGATGGATGTACGATTGAAATGCCCTACACGCCTACTTCCCATAGACATCGATATGCGTTCCCGTTCGGGTGAGCATAAGCTTCAGCATTTAACCACTCCTTTGCCTGCTCCCAGTTATCAAAGGAATGGTATTCGTCGTCGGTCGGCGGTTCGCTTAAGGGTTCGGCAATGATCTCGTCAATGGGAAGCCGGCGTTGGATAATGGATTGTGTAAGAAAAAGATTAACGGCACTGGAAAGGGACATTCCCATACTTTTAAAAAGCGTTTCAGCTTCTTGGCGAACATGGGAATCAATTTGAATAATAGACTTAGCGTTATCGGTCACTTGAATCACCTCCGCGTTATATCTCTACTACTATACAGCAAAACAAGTATGTATTAAACACTCCATTCCACACGGTCATGCCTATATCGATGAAAGGTTCCCCCATGCCCAAAACCAAACCGGAAATCCTCTCCCCTGCGGGGGACATGGAAAAATTAAAGACGGCGGTCCACTTCGGTGCGGACGCGGTGTACCTCGGCGGGCGCGGTTTCAACCTGCGCGCCGGGGCGGGCAACTTTGACGGGGCGGGAATGCGCGAGGCAATAAGCTACGCCCACGCAAGGGGCGTAAAGGTCTACGTTACCGCCAATTCCTTCGTGTTCGAGGACGACCTCGCCGGTATGCGGGAATATTTAAAAGATTCCGCCGCGGCGGGGGCGGACGCGTTTATCATTTCCGACCCGGGCGTGTTTTGCCTGGCGAAGGAAACCGCGCCGGGCACGGCGGTGCATGTGAGCACCCAAGCCAACACCACCAATTCCGACGCCGTAAAATTTTGGCGCGGGCTCGGGGCGGAGCGGATTATCCTCGCACGGGAATGTTCCCTTGC
>JAISWA010000263.1 GCA_031271275.1 Clostridiales bacterium
AGCAAATCTTTAGCAAATCGTTAGCAAATCGTCAGCTATTAAAAGCCGTCCCTCGTGGACGGCTTTTATGTTGCGGGGATATTGCAACTGTCATTCTGAGCGCAGCGAAGAATCTTATAACGCCGCCTGTCATTTAATGCAATCTGTCATTCTGAGCGTAGCGAAGAATCTTATAACGCATAAAGCAAAAGATTCTTCGCCTGCGGCTCAGAATGACGGCAGCCGACCCGGGCGGGGCAGCATTTGCGCGAGTCCCGCTTTTTTCATTTGCGCAATAAAAACAAAACCCTCGCCCCTGACACATAAAAAAATGCGCCTTCCAATTTGGCAAGGCGCATTTTTATCATAAAAATTTTTCTTAGTTGGTGATAACTTTCTCCGTATCTTTGTCGAATACGTGAATCTTGTTGACGTCAAGCGCAATCTTGATGCGGTCGTTGGCTTTGGCGGTGGAGCGCGGGTTGACGCGCGCCGTCAGCTGCTGACCGGAGCAGGTCAGGTACAGATAAACTTCCGCGCCGAGAAGCTCGGTGACTTCTACGTCGGTTTCGATGATACTGTCTTGCGACGAGCTGATGAACATTTCCTCGTCGTGCAAATCTTCGGGGCGAATGCCCATGACGACGGTCTTGCCGTCGTAGCCGCCTTCAACGACAGCGCGGGCTTTCGATTCGGTCAGCTTAATGGGGAATTCGCCGAAAAGCAGGTACACGCCGTTGTCGCGTTTTTCCACGGTGGCGTCAAGAAGGTTCATCTGCGGGGAGCCGATGAAACCGGCTACGAACAGATTGTCGGGTTTGTTGTACAGGTTAACCGGGGAATCCACTTGCTGTATAACGCCGTCTTTCATGACGACGATACGCGTCCCGAGGGTCATAGCTTCGGTCTGGTCATGGGTGACGTAGATGAAAGTGGTTTGCAGACGTTGGTGAAGCTTGGTGATTTCGGTACGCATCTGCACGCGCAGTTTCGCGTCGAGGTTGGAAAGCGGTTCGTCCATGAGGAATACGCGAGGCTCGCGAACGATGGCGCGACCCATGGCGACGCGTTGGCGCTGCCCGCCGGAAAGCGCTTTGGGCTTGCGGTCAAGCAGGTGCTCGATACCCAAAATATTCGCGGCTTCGTGTACGCGCCTGTCGATTTCCGGCTTGGGGGTTTTGCGGAGCTTTAAGCCGAACGCCATATTGTCGTAGACGCTCATGTGCGGGTACAGCGCGTAGTTTTGGAAAACCATCGCGATGTCGCGGTCTTTAGGCGCAATGTCGTTCATCAGCTTATCGCCTATGTAAAGCTCGCCTTCGGTTATTTCTTCAAGCCCTGCAATCATACGCAGCGTAGTGGTCTTGCCGCAGCCGGAGGGCCCGACCAAAATGAGGAATTCCTTGTCGTCAATGTCCATGTTGAAATCAGTAACGGCAACAAAACCGTTGGGGTATTTCTTTACAACGTTTTTAAGCTTTAAGCTTGCCATTTTTATTTGCCTCCTTTATATTGCCGCCGGTTTTTGCGGTTCGGTACGCCGCGCTTTACGCACGATTGAAATCAATCTGAATAATACATTAAACCTGTTTATTTTGTCATTGTTCAAACTTACAAAACTATTGTTACCGTTTTGTTACATTTGTACAGTGTTAACACATTGCAACCGTAAATATCACCTCGCCCCGGCGGCGTTAACGAATTTTTGCCGCCGCGTTCCGGTGGCGCTAACGCATTCTTGCCGCCTCGCCGAACCCTTCCCCGAGCACTTCGCGCACATCGGCTACAATCACGAACGCGCCAATATCCACGGAATGCACGATGGTTTTAAGCATGACAAGTTCCTTTGCAGAGACGACGCACAGCAGTACGTTCCGCTCCTTTCCGGTGAACATGCCCCGCCCGTCAAGCCCGGTCACGCCGCGTTCCAGATGCTGCAGGATTTCCCCTGCGATTTCGTCCGCTTTGTCGGAAATCACAAACGCCGCCTTTGAAAAATTCAACCCTTCCAATAACGTGTCGGTGGCTTTGCTTGAGACAAACACGGTAATGACCGCGTACAGCGCCGCGCTTGGGCCGAAGGCAAGGAAACCGGCTGAGATAATCACGGAGTCGATGACGAAAAGTATACGCGCGATGGAATGGTGCTTTATCACATGATGATGCAGTATGCTCGCGGCGAGGTCGGAACCGCCGGTGGTGGCTGACGCGCGGAACACCAACCCGAGGCCGATCCCGCTGAACACTCCGCCGAACAGCGCGGACAGCAGCGGGTCGTCCGTCACCGCCGGAAGGAACGACGCGACATACAGCGCCGCCGAAAGAAACAGCGTGGCGAAAGCGGTCTTGATTAAAAAATCTTTGCCCATCATCTTCATACCGAGCCAAAACAGCGGAATGTTTAACGCCAGGTTGGTAGCCCACAGCGGGAAAGAAAAACCCAACCGCCCGGTATAGTCCGCGATAATAATCGCGACGCCCGTCACTCCGCCGGTCACCAACCTGTTAGGCTCAAGCAGCGTCACAATCGCGAAGGCAAGCAGCAGGTCGCCCGCCATAATCGAAATCAAATCTTTCCATTTAATATTAAATTTCATGCCGGCATCCTTTAATGCAAATTTACCGCGCCGCTGTTCACTGCCCTGCAGCCTGCCCCCGACGGCGAGGGGCGGAGTTAACCGCTCGCTAATCGTTACGCGCGCCTTCTTTTCTAAGCTCATTGCGCAGTTACGCCACAACTCACTTCGCTCAAACAGTGGCTTCACCGCGCATTCGCTAAGAAAAGTCGTGCACCGCTCCACTTAATCGCTCACGGTTTACTCCGCCCCTCGCCGTCGGGGAAGCGTGCGAAGCAAAAAAGCAGCACATTATTTCCGCCGGATTATACACTCGCGGGAATTTTTACACAAATTTGCAGCATTTTCACGAACGCCAAACGCGTCACGCGTTTGGCGTAATATTCCCGACTAAAATACTTGACATTCTCTTTTTTAGCTGCTACATTCTTTTCATATCCCGACCAAATAACTCGGGAAAGGAAGGTACGTATGAAAATTTCCACTCGCAGCCGGTACGGGCTGCGCGCGATGGTGGAACTCGCGTCGCAGGGCGAAAACCGGTGCATCACACTAAAAAACATCGCCGAAAAACACGGCATGTCGGAGTATTATCTGGAACAGCTCTTTGCCCCGCTTAAAAAGGCGGGCCTGGCCACTAGCGTCCGGGGGGCGCAGGGCGGGTACAAACTGGGCAAGCCCGCGGCGGAAGTTTCCGCGGGGGACGTGCTTCGCGCGTTGGAAGGCTCGCTTTCCCCGGTGGACTGCCTTGAGGACGAAAGCGCGTCCTGCGCGGCTGCCAACTGCGACAATTGCAGCACCAAAACGGTGTGGGCGCGGCTGCACGCCGGCATGAGCGAAGTATTGGACACGATCCGCCTTTCGGAACTCGCGGCGGAATCGGATGCTGTTTAGCGCGGCTATGACAGAGGGGTTTTCATATGCAAAAACATAATTTATACCTTGATAACGCGGCTACCACGCCGCTGCATCCCGACGCGCTCGCGGCGATGATGCCGTTCCTCACCGAGCGTTACGGCAACCCGTCCGGGATTTACGACTACGCGAGGGAAACCAAAAAATCCGTCGATGAAGCCCGCCGCCAAATCGCCGCGGGCATCAACGCGAAACCGGAGGAAATCTTCTTCACCTGCGGCGGGACGGAAGCCGACAACTGGGCCATCAAAGGCGCGGCGGAAGCCCGTTGGGACAAGGCGCGGCATATCATCACCTCGGCAATAGAGCATCACGCCGTGCTGCACACCTGCCAGTACCTTGAGAAGCGCGGCTATTCCGTCACCTATCTGCCGGTGGACGAGAACGGGACGGTTTCGCCGGAGTCCGTCGAGAAAGCGATACGCCCCGACACCGCGTTGGTTTCCGTCATGCTCGCCAACAACGAAGTCGGCACGGTGGAGCCTGTTTCCGCCATCGGGGAAATCACCCGCAAACACGGCGTGTTGCTCCACACCGACGCGGTGCAGGCAGCGGGGCACATACCCATCGACGTGGAAGCGCTAAACGCGGATTTGCTGACCGTCTCCGCCCATAAGTTTTACGGGCCCAAGGGCGTAGGCGCGCTTTATATAAAGAAAGGCGTGCGCATCGCGCAGTTTATGCACGGCGGCGCGCAGGAAAACAACCGCCGCGCCGGTACGGAAAACGTGGCGGGCATTGTGGGAATGGGAAAGGCGTTTTCCATCGCGGCGCAGGAACTCCCCGGGGAATACGCGAGGGTTTCCGCCCTGCGGGATAGGCTTATCAGCGGTATTGAAGCCACAATCCCCCACGCGAAGCTCAACGGTCACCGCCATGACCGCTTACCGGGCAACGTCAATTTCAGCTTCGCGTTTATCGAAGGCGAGTCGCTGCTGCTGCTGCTCGACATGCAGGGCTGCCGCGCCTCCAGCGGCTCGGCGTGTTCGTCCGGTTCGCTCGACCCTTCGCATGTGCTGATGGCAATGGGCATCCCCCACGAAAAAGCCCACGGCTCCATACGGTTTACGTTGGGCAGGCACAACACCGGGGCGGACGTGGACGCGCTGCTTGAAATTTTGCCGCCGATGATTGCGCGGCTGCGGGAAATGTCGCCGCTTTACGAAGATTTTATAACTGGGAAGGGGCAGGTATGGAATACAGCGAAAAAGTAATGGACCATTTTATGAACCCGCGCAACGTGGGCGAAATCGAAGGCGCCAGCGGTATAGGGACGGTGGGCAACGCCAAGTGCGGCGATATTATGCGCGTGTTCCTGCAAATCGGCGAAGACGGCGTGATACAAGACGCGAAGTTTAAAACCTTCGGCTGCGGCGCGGCGGTGGCGACTTCAAGCATGGCAACCGAGCTTGTGAAGGGTAAGTCTATTCAGGAAGCGTTGGAAATCACGAACAAAACCGTAATGGAAGCGCTTGACGGCTTGCCCCCGGTTAAAATCCACTGTTCGTGCCTCGCGGAGGAAGCGCTGCACGCCGCGCTTTGGGATTACGCGCAAAAAAACAGTATCACCATCGAGGGGTTGACTCCGCCCAAGGAAGTCCATCACGACGGGAACGAATAATTTCTCGCGCCCGGCGAAGTCACACGCCCGCTTATTATTACAGTTGTCAATTCACGATAGCGCAACTGTAATACTGCGGGCTGCGGTTTTATTTTCGCGGGAATACCCGCTTTGCAAATTCCGCTAAAATTCGACAAAAAGTATAAATTGAGATGAAACAGCTTGGGACTGTTACTAATAGAAGGGCGTGGTAATATTTTCAATAAGGAAATGAATTAAGAACGGCACAGGTGTTAACTTGTCCAACAAAGATATTTTAACCTGCGATTTGTATGACCTCACGTTTGATATGGAAATTCCAAAATCGACGTTGGGTCATTTTTATTGCGACAAATACGCCGCGCTGCCGGTGCGCCGCGAAGGCGGCAGGCTTTGGGTCGCAACAAGCGACCCCCAAAACGGGCGCGCGCTGAACAGCCTTGCCGACCTTACTGGTATGTTTATCGAGCCGATGTTCGCGCGGGAAGAAGACATCCGTTTCCATATCAACAGAATCTTCGGTTCGGAGCGTATCGGCACGATCGCTTCGCAGTTTGCGGCGGAGGAATTAAAACGCGCCGCCGTCCCGGGCATTGAGGCGGAAAACGGGGAAGATTTGCGGAACGCGCCTGCTGTCAGGCTGATTGAATCCCTCATCGAATCGGCGGTGCTGTACCGCGCAAGCGATATACACCTTGAACCGGGGGAACGCCACATGCGCGCGCGTTTCCGTGTGGACGGGCGGCTGACGGATTTCCAACGGGTGGATATCTCCATGCAGCCCCATATCATTTCCCGCCTGAAAATCTTGGGCGGCATGGATATCGCGGAAAAACGGCTGCCGCAGGACGGGCATTTTAAAGCGCGGGTGCGGGAGGAAGATATCGACTTCCGGCTTAGCACGCTGCCCACCCTGCATGGGGAAAAAGCGGCGGTGCGCCTGCTGTACGGGAAGGAATCCCGGCTCGGGAAGGACGAACTCGGTTTTTTCCCGGAAGATTTAACGAAGCTGAACGATTTGTTTAACCGGCCCTTTGGCGCGGTGTTTATCACAGGACCCACCGGAAGCGGCAAATCCACGACGCTCAGCTGTTTCATGGAAGGCTTGAACACCGGCGATATCAATATCGTTACCGTAGAGGACCCGGTGGAGAACCCCCTGCCCGGCGTCAACCACATGCGCATAGAACCGGCGGCGGGGCTTACCTTTCAAAACGCGCTGCGCAGTATTCTCAGGCAGGACCCGGACGTGATCATGATAGGCGAAATACGCGACCCCGAAACCGCGCGTATTGCGATACAGGCGGCGGTCACGGGGCATTTGGTGCTCGCGACGCTGCACACCAACGACGCGGCGGGCGTGCTTGAGCGGCTGCTCGACATGGGCGTGGAACCGTATCTGGTGGCGGCAGCACTTTCCGGCGTGATTTCGCAGCGCCTGGTGCGGCGTATCTGCCCGGACTGCAAAGCGCCAAAGCCGCTTTCCGCCGGGGAAGCGCTGACGCTCGGCGTCCCCCCGGGTTCGCCTTCCTTCGCGGGCGCGGGTTGCAGCCGCTGCGGCGGCACGGGATATAGGGGGCGGCTTGCCGTATACGAATACATTATCACGGACGACGCGCTTAAGCGGCGCATGATACAAGACCCGGAACGCTTCGCGGTAAAACTCAGGAAGAAACGCGCGGAAACCGGGCTTAAAGCAAATTGCCTGCGGAATATCGCGGAAGGCAACACCACTGCCGGCGAAATCATACGCGCGCTTAATTATGGCTGAGAATTTTTGGAACCAAGATATCCTTTCGCTTATAAACCGCAAAATACCGCCCAAAACGTTGGCGGAATTTTGCCGCAAGCTTTCCATCCTGCTTGGCGCGGGTATTTCCCTCGAGCGGTCGCTGCTGATACTTTCGCAGGCTGCGGAAACATCGCAAAGCCCGCTTCGCCGCGCCGTAACCGGGGTGCACGCCCGGGTAACGCGGGGGGAAGGGTTCGCGCAGGCGCTGCGCGCCGTAAAGGTGTTCCCGGAATTTATGTGCGGGCTGTGCGCCGTGGGCGAAAAATCCGCGAGGCTTCCGGAGGTGACGGCGCAGCTTGCCGGGTATTACGAGCGCAATTCAAGCACGGCGGACGAACTTGCCGCCGCAATGGTTTATCCGGCTGTCGTTTCGCTGATGATGCTCGCGGTCGCGATTATGGTGTCCGTCTATATGCTGCCCGGGTACGCGGCGGCGTTCGGCGCTTCCGGCGCGGAAATGCCCGCGTTAACGCGCCTGTTCATGGCTGCCGCTCATACGCTTGTGAACCGTTACCCGCTCATATTGCTTACTGCCGCGCTGTTTGCGGCTGCCGCCTTTTTTTTCCTGAGAAGCCCTGCCGGGAAGGAATTTCGTTCCCGTGTGGCGCTGCTTTCCCGGATATACCGGATAAGCGTAAGCTTGAGGTTGACGCAGGCGCTGTGCGTGCTGCTTTCCTCCGGTTATACACTGGCGGAGGCATTGCCCGCCTGCCTTGATATAACCGGCAACACGCGGGTGCGCCGTGACCTGCGCGGGGTTTTTACCGGGCTTTCCGCCGGCGGAGCCTTTTGGGCATTGCTTGCCGAAATCCGCTATATGGACCCGTTGTTTCCGGAAATGGCGCGGGTGGGCGAGGAAACCGGGCAGTTGGTGAAGGCTCTGGAAAAATGCCGGGAATATTTTGAGAAGGCGCAGGCGCGGAGCGTGCAAAAACTGGGGAAATTAATCGAGCCCGCGGTTACGCTCGTGACGGGCGCGCTGCTCGGGCTGCTTATGCTGTCGGTGCTGCTGCCGACCTTCGCGCTGACGGATATGTATTAGGGCGGGGAAGATTCTTCGCTTCGCTCAGAATGACAAAACGACGCCGAAAAGGACAAAGTGTCGTCGAAAAGGACAACGCGTCTCCGAAAAGGACAAAAGTGTCGCCGAAAATAACAAAGGAGGACTCTATGCGGTATAAAAATTTTGCCGGTACCGGCGCTTCGCCGTCCGGCGTCACGCTGCTTGAACTGGTAATCGTGCTCGCCATTATCGCCATTATCGGCGCGATTCTGGTCCCCAATTTCCTCGGCGCGACGGAAAAGGCGCGGCTTAAAAGCGACGTACAGTCCGCGCGGGTAATCGGGAACGCGTTGGATTTGTATAACGCGGAACAGCCGGCGGCAATGGCGGAAAGCGACATAGAAGATCTCATAAAAGAATTGAGCGATAAGGGGTATATAGATTTTGAGCAAGCCGAGACGCAAACCGAAAAAGCCGTATTTAAAATAGACGCGTCCACCGGCGGCATTGTAGTGGACATAACGGCTTGCCCGGACAATACCCGTAAAAAAATTTACGCGCAGCTCACCCCTCAGGAGCGGCAGTATGTCACGGGTCATTCGGAAGCTTAAAAAGGGTTTCACCCTGCTTGAAGCGGTAATCGCGTTGGCGGTGTTCTTAACGCTTGCCGTTGCGGCGGGGCGGGCGCTGCTCTATTCGGCGCGGGCGTCGGAGCGGTTGCTCGCTTCGCGGGAAATTTTTGAAAAGGCGCGTATCGCGATGGACGCGTTACTAACCAATATACATATGGCGGAGAAAATTGATTTGACCACGGACGGCGGCGTGTTGGAGCGGCTTGTTTTAACGGAGCTAAACCCGGAAGGCAATTTGCAGAATTACGAATTTCGTTTTTATCCATACGCTGCGCCGGGCGACGCGAAATATCAATGGCTTGAGTTTAACCGGAACGAACTCGCTTCCAACATCGCCTCGGTTGTCATTGCGGTTTCCGACGAAGGCGGGCGTATCGCTATCAAAATAACGGTGAGCCATAACGGCGAGGTTTTGGAATTTAACGGCGCGGCGGACATCCGCTATAAGCAGGTTATCGTAAGGACAAGTTGATGAGCCGCTGTACTTTGTGCGCGGAGGTTTCGGTCAACGGGCTTGCGCTGTATTTATGCACGAAAAAAACAGTCGAATCCGCGCTTTTCGCGCTGCCCGAAGGCGCGTTCGGCGACGCGAAGCGCATGGCGGAACCGGCGCGGAAATGGCTTGCGCAAAAAGCAAGCCGCCGGATATCCTCCGCCGTTGTTTTGGCAAATACCCGCCGGACGGCGCTGCGGTTCGCCAAACTGACGGAGGAAGCGGCAGAAAGTACAAATAAGAAACCGCGCCTTGCGCGTTCCGTTGGATTCAAAACGGAACGAAAAAGCCGTGACCTGTCAGCCTATTACCGCGCCCTTTTCCCTTACGGCGAATTATTTAACGAGGCTACGCATGTCTTTGGCGGCGAAGCGCTGCCCGGGAAACGGGCGGATGTGCTGTTTTTGGCGGCGCTTCCGACGGGGCTCGCCGAAGCGTTTACCGGAATGTGCGGGGAGTGGGGCGTCCCGCTGCGGGCGTTAAAGCGTATAAGCGCATTGGAACTGGCGCTGCTGAAATATTTTCCTTCCGCGGAGACGGCGTATACCCTGCTTTGCCTGCCGCAGGATAACGGCGTAAGGCTTATTCACATAAGGGACGGCGAACCCGATTGCGCCGGTTTTATAAGCGACGACCCGGCTTACAGGGAACGCGAGCTTGACCGGGCGTTTTGGGCGCGAACGTATGCGCCGGAAAACGAAACCGCCCTGATTTTGCTTCCCGCGCTGCTGCCTGTGGAAGAAACCGGTGAACGATACGGTTGGCTGCGCGTTTATTTTGAAGCGAAAGGCATCGGGTGCGAGACAAGCTCGATACCCGAGCGGATTTATGTTGACGCCGCCCGTGAACATTGAACATTTATTTTGAGGAGCGGCTTGCGTATGTCACCTCTCAACCTTCTGCCCCCTCGGGCAGTCCAAAAACAAAATTCCCGCCGCTTATTGATTCGGCTCGCCGTAACCGAGACGCTTATTGTTTTATGCCTCGCGGCCTGCGTTTTCGCGTTTAACCATGCGGCGCGTTCCGTCTGGCTTCGTTCGGAAGCGTTGGAACGCGAGCTTAACAGCGGCAAGTATTCCGAATCCGCCCAGGTTGCCGAACAACTTAAAGCGGCGGCAGCGCTTGATGCGGCGCGCGTTGAAATAACGGGGGCGCTGCCGGATACCTGGTTCGATTACGCGAAGCTTGCGCATATGAACGCTTCGGCTCCGGAAGGCGCGGCAATCGTTTATGTGAAAATGAGCGAGGCGTCGGTTACGGTGACGGCGGACGCCGCGGACCTCGCGGCAATGGAAATTCACCGCGGCAAGCTTGAGGAGGGCGGTTTATTTACACAGGCGCGGCTTGGCGGGGTCAGCCGGTTAGACAACGGGAACTACCGGTATACGCTCACATGCGGTATAAATTAACGGGTACGCCAAGGTTGCGTTTTGTCCTCCCGGTTTTTATTGCGGGAAACTTATTGCTGATCTTCATTTTCGCGGTGTCGTTTTTCTTTCCGGCGACAGCGGAAATATCCCGCGCCCGGGAAGCAATCCGGTTGCAGGAGGAACTGCTGCGCATACGCCGGTACGAATTAGCAGAACTCAACGCAAATAAAAGCGAGTTGGAACTGCGCGCCTCCGCCGGGCAGAACGGCGGGTTACCGCCCTACAACGAATTGGCGGTGGCGCTTGCATCCGTAACAAATTTCGCGCGGGAGATGGGGCTTACGGAACGCTTGTTCAGTACGGGCGAACCCGTGGCGCTCGGTTCGGGCGACGGAATCCAAACCGCGCAGCCTGTTATCGCCATCACCTCCGAAGCGGTTTACGAGGGGGATTACGGCGCATTGTGCGGTTTTATCGAAAAAATTTCAGCCGCCCCTTACGGAATCCATATGGATGGCGTCACGCTCGAAATTAGCGGCGAAGCGGCTTCGCCGAGTACCGCGCGGATTGTTTTTTCCGTTTACGGGGCGGGGGCGTGAGGTTTATGAAAAGCAATCGCGGCTTCTCCTATATCGAGGTCCTCATTGCGTTGGCGATATTTTGTATCGTCCTGCTGTCGGTTTTGCCCACAGTCGCAAAAGCCGGAGCGGACAGCCGGGCGGCGGCGGACGGCTACCGGGCGCAGCTGTGCGCGCAGGAAATTTTGTTGGTTGCCCGCGACGCGCTTAACGCCGGCCTCCCGCCGCAAGCCGAAGTGGAAAACTATATCGGCAGCCTTGCGGAAAAACCTTTCGCCTACGGTTACTGGCTGACCGGAACGGACGAGGGCTATACCTCGCCCAACGCGCCGGACATCATTCCGGCATCCGCCATAACCGGGCTGCCCGAAACCGGGGACAGGCCGGGTTATCTGTTGGTGGTCGCCGTATGGACGCCGGACGGGCGGCTCGCCGGGCGCTCCGCCGCGATGGTTTATGTATAGGAAAGCCGCGCGAGGCGGCGCGTATATCTTTGTCTTAATCGTATCTATGCTGCTGTTGATGATCGCGGCCATTATACTTAACGTCGCTTCCGCAAGCCGGGAAATATCGGCGCGCTATCCGGAATATTCGGGCTTGTATGACATGGCTGTTTCCGGGAACGAGCGGGTCTTTTTTTTATTGCGGGAGGAATTTGAAACGCGGCGGGGCGAAACCGATATTTACGCCCGCGGTGAGGTTTTTAGCGAAGACGTTGAGCCGCGACTCATTTTCGAGGACGGGGAATTTAAAATAAACGAAGGCGCGGGCGGCTACTTTGATATTTTCACCCGCCGCGCGGACGAACTCCTGCAGGCATATATCGGCGATAATTATACCCGCGTTTCGGGCGGTTCCGGCGCGTACCGGCTGCCCTGGAGCGCGGAAATTTCCTTCCCCGCCGAAGACGCGGCAATAACCGACGTATTCTCCGGGCAGACGGATATCCGGTACGACGAGCTGTCGCGCAGGTTTGCGCTTGCGACCGTTTTAAGCAAATCCGTAAACCATAACCCCGCCGGTTTCCCCGCAACGGTCACGGCGGAAATAGGGTGGGAAAAACCCGTGGGCTACGAGGAGGTTTATATTCCCGTTTACGGTTGGCGGGGGCCGCCCGCCGAACACCTTGCCGTAAACCTTTACGCGGCGGGGAACGTTTACCGCGACCCCGCGGAAGCGTTTACCGACGGCGACGGGGAACCCGCCGAACCGCCGCCCCTGTCCGCGCGCGTGACCGGGGGCGGGCAGCCGCTGTCTGATTTATTGCGGGAAGAATCCCTTTCGGCGGTAGAAAACCACGGGGCGCCTGTTATAATAGTAACCGACGGGTATTTGGACATATCCTCCCTCGGCGAAGCCGCGCCGCGCTTCATCATTTTCACCGGCGACGGCGCGGAAATGTACGCCAGCGACTCGTCGCGGAATGTTTTCGAAGGCATAGCGGTCAGCGAGGAAAGCATTACGCTATCCGATTACGGCGTGGGGTTGGAAATATCCGGGACGGTCATTTCCGGCGGGGATATCATGATTCGCGGCGACCCGGTGTTTACCGGAAACGACTCCGTGCTGTTCAATATAGGGGTTTCGGAAGCGGCACAGCGGGATTTGTTTGATTTTCTCGGGCTTACGCGGTTTTACGAATGGGATAGCGGACGCGTTCCCGCCCTCTCCCAACTGCTCGGCGCGGTCCGTGTCGAAAACGGGGGCGAAATTATAATAAATAATTTTGACGACATCACGCCCGCAATGGTAAAATCTAAAAAAATAGCGGATTGAGGTTAACGGATGCTGTCTCCCGATTATTATTACGATTCCATCTATATGATCCCTTACAACGATTTGTGGCAGCGGGGCATACGCGCGTTGATTTTTGACCTTGACAACACGCTTGCGCCTTATGACACGCCGCGCCCGCAGGCGAAGGTCATCGCGCTGATAAGGCGGCTTAAGCGTATCGGCTTTACGGTGTGCCTGCTTACCAATAACACTAAGAAACGCGTAGATACCTATAACGAGCACCTTGAGCTTATTGCCATACACGGCGCGATGAAGCCGTTTGCTTCCGGAATCAACAGGGCGATTAAAGCGATGGACGCAAAACGGGAAGAAACGGCGATAATAGGCGACCAGCTTTTCTCCGATATCTGGGGCGGAAGGAACGCAAAAATCCTCACCATACTGGTCAAGCCGGTCAGTAAGTATGATATTCCCCTCGTGCGTTGGAGGCGGCTGCCCGAAAAACTGTTAATCAACGCGTATCTTAAAAAGCTGAAATCTGAAAAGAAATGACTTCAAAGCGCCTCGCCGGGCTTACGCTTATCGAACTTGTAATCGTTTTAGCGCTTATGGCGGCGTTCGCGGGCATAGGGGCGGGGTCGTTGCGGGCGGCGGAAAGAAGATCGGTTACGGATTCCGCGCGGGTACTGGCGGCTGACATACGTTATACCCAGAGCATGTCGATGCTTGAAGGCCGCCGTTGGGGCGTTATCCTTGACCGTGCTAACAGCGCGTACCGCATAGTCCGGACCGGGCCGGCGGAAACAGTCAAGGCGGTAAACCTTGCGAGCGGCGTGCGGATATGGGGCAACACGAACGTATCGAGTATATATTACCTGCCGCGGGGTACGGTTTCGGGCAGCGGGAGCATATGGTTAACCCGGGGCAGGTACTGGCAAAAACTGACGATTGTTCCGTCCGCAGGCCGGGTTGAAATCAAGCCGCTTGTATATTCCAAAGACGGCAGGCCGCCTCCCGACGAAGAAAGTTAGTGAATCTAAGGAGAAAGGTGTTATTATGGGCGACATTAAAATGAAAAACTACATGGAGGACTGTGTCGCGGACATTATGCCCAGCGTACTGGCCGAAATGAACGTGTGCCGCTGCGAGCGGTGCCGGATGGATATTATGGCGTATGTGTTGAACAAGCTTCCGCCCAAGTATGTGGTGACCCGTAAGGGGCATCTCTATACGAAACTGGCGGCGATTGCCTCGCAGTTTGACGTGGACATCATCACGGCAATCACGCAGGCGGCTACCATTGTGTCCTCACGGCCCCGCCATGACGAGGAATAAATTTGATTCGCTGTATCAATAATCGTATGACAAAATCGGAGGTTTTTTATGATTTCTGCAAGTGAATTTCGTAACGGCATCACCATCGAACTGGACGGCGACCTGTACGTAATAAGCGATTTCCAGCATGTTAAACCGGGCAAGGGCGCGGCGTTTGTACGCACCACGTTGAAAAATATTATTTCCGGCGGCGTGGTGGAGCGCACTTTCCGCCCCACGGAAAAAATGCCCCGCGCGCACATTGACCGCAAGGACATGCAGTATCTTTACAAAGACGGCACATTATACGTTTTCATGGATACGGAATCTTTCGAGCAAAGCGAGATTAACGAGTCCGACGTGGGCGACACGCTGCGTTTTGTCAAGGAAAACGAAATGGTCAAAATACTTTCCCACAACGGGAATGTTTTCGGGATTGAGCCGCCCATATTCGTGGAGCTTGCCGTCACCGAAACCGAGCCGGGCTTTAAGGGCGACACCGCCACCGGCGCGACCAAGCCCGCCACCGTGGAAACCGGCGCGACCATTAAAGTGCCGCTGTTTATCAATATAGGCGAGGTCGTTAAGATTGACACCCGCACCGGCGAGTATTTGGGACGGGTCTGACCAATTAATAAATTACCAACACGGGTATTTGACACAACAGCGCCGGTATCAGACTTGAAGGCGCTTTTTTCATGCGCAGCCGCCTGAACGCCGCGCGCACCGTTTGAATTTGCAGCCCGTATATGTACGCGATGTCCGCCGGGCGGTACCCCCCGCTGACGCCGCGCGCAAGCTCCCGGGCAAACAGGCGGCACACGCCCTTCCCGTGCGGCATCACCGCGAGGAAGCCGGGTCTGTCGAGCTGAGAAACCTTTTCCGCCGCCATTGCCAACGACACCGCGTTGGCGCTCAGGCTTAAAAGTTCAGCCGCCTCCGTTACGGAGAGCGGCTTTTCCATCGTTTTAAGCGCAAGGTCTATTGCCATAAGGCGCGGCGCGTAAATTTTTTTATACAGCGCGTAATAGCTTACGCGGGACATACGCGAGGCGCGGTTACTTTCCATAGGCAGTTCCCGTTCTTTCCGTAACCCAAGTTATAGCCAATCAACGTTAGCGCCGTCATTCTGAGCGTAGCGAAGAATCCAATCAACATTAGCGCCGTCATTCTGAGCGTAGCGAAGAATCCAATCAACGTTAGCGCCGTCATTCTGAGCGCAACGAAGAATCCTCTATAGGGATAGCGCAATAGGATTCTTCACCTGCGGCTCAGAATGACAGCATACGCGATTCATTGTACCCCCGCCCCGCGCGGTCGGACAAATGCAATTAGTGGAAGCTACTCAACCTCCCTCAGCCG
>JAISWA010000076.1 GCA_031271275.1 Clostridiales bacterium
GGATCACCCCTGCGCGTGCGGGGAGCAGACAGGGGGCGGCGCGATGTTTAACAAGCAGCCGGGATCACCCCTGCGCGTGCTGGGAGCAGGCCTTTTGCAGCGCATGTTCAGACAAGCCATTAGGATCACCCCTGCGCGTGCGGGGAGCAGTTATAAATCTTTTCTTTGTTGATAATCCATTGCGGATCACCCCTGCGCGTGCGGGGAGCAGACTAAAAAAATCCCGTAAAACCTCAATTCTTATCTTCAATACTTGCAAAAATTATTAACTTTTCAAACAGCGCTTTCGTTGTTTGGCAGTCGCCCAAGCTTCTGTGCGCGTTATTCTGCGGCAGATTAAAGTAATTCGCCAACGTACCCAACTTATGATCCGGGATATCCTTTATTAGGCGTTTGGCCAAAGATAAAGTGTCAATACATCTGTTTGAAAAAAGACGGAGCCCATGCCGGGCGCAAGCGCTTAACAGGAACCCCGTGTCAAAGTCCACATTGTGCGCTACGATAGGTAAAGCTCCGATAAAAGCAAAAAATTCGTTAAGGACATCAAGAATGGGGCGGCCGTTTTCATGAACACGCTCGTCTGTTATTCCGGTCAGGCTTTTGATATGGGGCGGGATGGGACGTTCAATATGGATAATGGATTGAAAAGTGTCAATTATCTCATGCGCCGATACTTTCAACGCTCCTATTTCCAACAGCTCGTCCGTTTCCGGTTCGAGCCCGGTGGTTTCCACATCCACTACCACATAATCGTCAGGGTAGCGCGCGCGAATAGGGGAAAACCGTTTGGCAGCACGGCGCTTAGCCGCGTCACTGAATCCATGTGAGGCGGCTTTTTGTTTTTCCTTCAAACGCGAAGGGCTTGGACGCAGCATTAATTTGATCCCGTCAAAGTCAATCGGCTCCCATGTGCTGCCATGAACGCGGAAAGTTAACCGTTGTTCCCCTTCCGCGTTATAGACAAGGACGGCGCGCCCGTTCCGGCATGTTTCTTTGATGCGGTCCCAAAGTTCTTCCCTGACGCGCGCGTTTATCTGACCGACAAATACACCTGCGTCTATTTCAAAAAGCCATTTGGTCAAATCGCCCCGCAAGCCGATTGGACAGTCCGTCAAAGTCAAAACCAACATGGCTTAACCCTCCGTGCCGAGTACCCCGTACCCTTCCTTCGTCTCCATGTCTTCCATGTCTTCGGCGTATGAAACGCCGCTTTCGACCGACCCCTGTTTATCGTCCCAAAGCCGGAGAACATCGGTTTCGATTTCAATGTTCGGCTCGTTTTCCAGTAAAAGATGGATATCCTTTACAACTCGGGTCAGGATATGCCCGTTATAGATTGCGTCACGGACGGCACGGCGGGTAATGGCCCCGATATCGTCTTTGTCCGCGCATTGCGCCGCTGTTTGAAAAGCGATGGGGATCGTGATTTCCGCTTTGTACAAATCGGCCACATCGTAAACAAACGAGCGCTCATGCCCGGTGTGTATAAACCCGAGCCCGGGGGAGCAACCCAACGCGACGATAACGCTGTGCGCCACGCCGTACAGGCAGGCGTGCGCGGCGGAAAGGGCCTTGTTTATAGGGTCGCCCGATTCGTAATCGTCTACATCATACTCCCTGCCGTTCCAAGGCACGCCGATTTTTTTCGAAAGTCGCCGATAAACGGAACGGATGCGCGCGCCCTCTCGACCCCGTAGCTGCTGCATGGACATCTGCGAAACATCCTCACCCAAAAAACGCATCGCGTACATCTTCCGCGCGACAGCGACGCGCGTATGCGCGTTGGAAACCAACGCCGCCTGTGTAATCAACAACCGGGAAGAATGGGTAAGCGGCCTGCCGTGGGCGTAATAACGGACGCCGCGTTCCCCAACCCAAACGACGCTCGCGCCCGTGTCCCCAATCAATTCCATGGCGCGGTGCGTCACTTTCGTGCCCGGACCGAGTAAAATTACGCTCAACACAGCGGAAGGCACATAAACCGTCCCGCGTACATCCGTGATGGTTATCGCGTTGTCCTGCCGGTTGATTACGCAACGCTCTAAGTATAGGAAAGAAATGCGCTCCTTAATCTGCGGAAGCGCCGGCAATTCCGGCTTTTTTGCGCCGGTTATAGGGCTGCCGCTCATTTGCGGTTTGCGATGGTCAGCAACCCGCACCCGTAGGCTTTGGCGCGCCCGATGCCATGGGTCAGCGCGCGTTTAAACAAATCCGGCTCGGTTACCGTCAAAGTCCCCTCAAATACCGCGACCCCCAGTGTCACGGGGCGGTCACGCCAAAACCGCATCGGGTCTATTTCTACCACGTCGAACGAATCGGCCCCGACGGTGAAACCGTTGGCCGCCGCTTTTTTAATAAGCCAACCGCGTTTTTGTTCCGCGGTGACATGGGCGTATACTTTCCCCCGCCGCCCCTTTTCCTCCGTGACGCTGTGGACGGCGTTCCCCCTAAGGCGGAACCGCCAAACCTGACCGCCCCGTATGCTTGAAAGCAGGGGTTCATAGTCCCTTGTCTCACCGCGGATGCCTTCCTCGCAGTATTGCTCCGAGAAATGGGCGAAATCAGGTTTTTCTGGCGAAAGCATTAATAAATACAGTTTTTTACCCAATTGGTCTAACCGCCATAATTTTCGATTGTGTGCTTCGCGGTCGGGCAAAAGGCCGTTATCCCCCGCAAAACAGTATTCAACCGACGCGTGCATGACCGCCGGTGAAGAAACCGCTTTCCGTGCGGCGGGGCTGTTCATACTCAGTTCAATCCGGGATAAGTACATGGTCCGCCTCCTCGCCAATGCTATCCAAAGTTGCCCATGGGTCGTGCCCCGTCCCAAATTGGTCGGGCGGCTGCTTACAGACATCCACCGCGCCGGCGCGGTCATGGATATAACGGAACGCGTATTTCCGGTGCGACGGGCTGAGCGATACCGGTAAATCGCGCCGCCGCAGCATCCCTGGGGTATCGCTGTCCAAAACCAAGGCAAGGGAAGCTTTATATTGGCACTTTTTCTGGTACCAGTCACCGGCCTGCCATTCCGCTTCCCGCAGCGCGTCCTCTAACGGTTTTTCCTGTATGCCCAGTGAAACCTTCCCGGTGGGCGGGCAGGAGCGCCGCCCTAAGTATAACGGGAAGTAAGGGGAACGCACCGCGCTGTCCAACGCGCGGAGCAAAACCCCGTCCCCCTCCAGACCAACCAGAAATACGGCGTCGGCAAGGTAGTAGCGTTCCGTCACATATTTAGGGACGTTGTTTTCATCCAGTACCACATGGTAATCCTTGAGCATTTGTCCGGGTTGATCCACCCGCACGCCAAAACGTAGCGCCGCGAGGTCGTCCAAACGGTAGGGGCTTCCCCCGCCTTCCCGCCGTATCCCCAGTGCGGCGGCCAATAATCCGACCACTCCGCTTTTAGTCGGCTCCCGGTGCGTCAGCCGACGCTCGAATTTATTCTCCGCGCCCCAGGATTGGAGCGGGGAAGATAGCCGCAGTAACAGCGTACTCATACGGTATCACAAATATCCTTGCCGATCCGCTCCAACAGCCCGTCCAAAGTGACGCGCTCCCCCAAACCGGGCAGATAGGGCCCAATTACATAGCTTTTTTCCGGTTTTGCGCAGAAATCGGCGTAAACGCTTTCCGCGTACTTTTCCATCCCCATGGCGGACGCGGCGGTAATCCCTTCCCCCCGGACGGGCGACTCGAACGCGCCCGCCAGGCTCAGCGGTCGATCCGTGCGGACGGCGGCCAGTACCGCGTCCGGTAAGGTGTGCGCGGCAAAGGTATTTTGCTTGCCGGTCGGCATGGCGCATATGAACGCCCGGGTAAATTCGCGTATGGCCTTTTCCAGCGCGGCGGGGTCGCCCGCAAGTTGATTATGCAGCTCATGAGCCGCCACGGTCGCATAACGGTACAGGGTGGCGGAATTGTATTCCACGGTGCCAATCATGCCGGCGCCCGCGTTGTCCTCCGGGGACAAATCATCAATCGCGGTGAAATAATCGTATTCATTTTCGACCCGGTGGGTGGAAATGGCGTGCGCCACCTGCGCGGAAGCGTCGCAATTGAGCAGCGGGTTGGCGGCCACCATCCGCCCAAACAGCGCGACGTCTATGCTGTTACCGGTCCTGAGCGCTTTGATGATTTCTTTTTCCTCATCTTTATCGTGGGTCTCTCCCATGGCTAACAAAGATAGGTTTTTCGCTTGCTGCGCCGAAAGGAAGAACAGCGCGTCCACTTTATCTTCCGCGCCTTTTTTGCTTGGATTGACTTTCACTTTCTTCAAAATATCCTGCGCTTTCTTGAGCCCCTCATCTTTTTCAACTTCCGGGTGGGAATTGAGAATCTCCGCCGCAATCAACTCATAGACCCGAAGCGTCCGGGTACCCAGTTCGGATTCGTCAAAATAGTCCTTAAACATCAAGCGCATAGCCCGTTTCCACGCCTGGGAGGAAACCCGCGCGCGCCGCGCGCCGCCGTATATCGCCGTTTTGGGGCTGCCGGTGTCGTCCCGGTTGAGACAGCTAGGCGGGACGCTCTGTATTACGTGTAAATCCAGATAAACTACTTTTTTCATGACTGACCCTCATCCCTCTCTTTTTCTTTTCCGCTCAACACGCGGTAAAAGTCTTCCCCCCAACGCAGCCGTATCCCGTCGGCGCGCCCGGGGTGTTGGAAAACAAACAAATCCAACGCGAAACGCGGATAGTCCAAGCGAATGGGTTCCGATTCCGCCCTCATCAACTGTATGAGACCGCGCGCGTGTTGGGCCAACTCCGTAAATACGGCGGCAGTAGCCGCCGCGTTGAAACGCCGCTTTACCGCGTCCAACCGGTTCTCGTCCCGCCGTACCAACCGCGCCGCCGCGCCGCCGAAGGAATGCCCGTCTGTCTTTTCAAAGGCGCACATACTTTGGGTCTTGCCCTGCCGATGCAGCGCGTACAAAGTCAGCGCGGTATGTACGGCGTATTGGGCGTAACTGGGCTCGCCCCTATAGCTGCGCCAGTCGCCCGGCGCATCGGCCAGCGTAATTTCCCATAGGGCAGGGACGTCCCCCGGCGGCTTGCCTATCCCGCGCCGCAGGTGCGCGCACATCGCTCGGCTCTGCGCCGTATCTCTGTCCAACCATTCCACCTTCTGACGGACAAAGTTTTGAACCGCATGTTCTTCCATTTCATCAACTCCTTAAACGGGTTATCCGTTCTTCTTTATATGGCTCATTTGATTTTTAAATTTTATATACGCCGAAAGCGAAGTTATCAGCGGCGGGTTGGGCTGCTTGGCCGAAGCTTCGGCTTTGCGGCCTATGAACGCGCCGGTACCGGCTTCCGAGACCAACCCCTTCCCTAACGCAAGGATGATACTATGCGCCTTGTTTAACCATTCCTCCTGCTTGGCGTTCATACATTCCTCCTGCTTGGCGTTCATATCGTCTGACTTAGGGTCGATGCCCGACAGCCATTCCCGGAAGGGCATGTCCAAATTAAAATAAGCCGATTCTTTGGCGGCGTCGCGCTTGTCGGTCCCGTTTTTGTCCCCCGCGGCGGCAGCCAAATCAGCGGCCAGGATGCTGAGATGAAAAACCATTTTCTCCGTGGATTCGAGCTGCC
>JAISWA010000077.1 GCA_031271275.1 Clostridiales bacterium
TATGGCACATCATGAAAATATACGCGCACTACGGTTATAACGAATTTGTGGTGTGTCTTGGCTACAAGGGGTATGTGATTAAAGAATTTTTTGCGGATTATAACCTGCACATGTCCGACATTACGTTTGATTTGGCGCATAATACCATGCGCGTGCATCAGAACAAGGCGGAGGATTGGACGGTAACGTTGGTGGACACGGGCGCGGATACCATGACCGGCGGGCGCGTAAAGCGTATTCGTGAGTATGTGGGCAATGAAGATTTCTTTTTAACCTATGGCGACGGCGTATCGGATATCAATATAGCGGAGCTTTTGGCGTTCCATAAAGCGCACGGGAAAATCGCCACCATTTCAACGGTAAACGTTCCGCAGCGTTTTGGGGTAATAGACATAGACGACAACTCACAAATCACGCGCTTCCGTGAAAAATCGTCTGAAGACGCGCATCGCATTAACGGCGGCTTTATGGTGATGAACCCCAAGTTATTTGATTACATAGAAGGCGACGCCACCATGTTGGAACGTGAGCCGTTGGAGCGTTTGTCAAACGACGGTGAATTGATGGCGTACAGGCATGACGGTTTTTGGCAGTGTATGGATACGCAGCGCGATAAGCAAACGCTTGAAACAATGCTCGCCGAAGGAAAAGCGCTGTGGAAAAAATGGTAGACCTGTCGTTTTATAAGGGCAAAAAAGTTTTCGTTACCGGCCATACGGGTTTTAAAGGCGCGTGGCTTTCGCGGTTACTTTTGCGCGCGGGGGCCGCGGTAACGGGGTACGCGTTGGAATCGCCGACAAATCCCAGTCTCTGGGCTTTGTTGGGTATGGAAAAAGAAATGAGCCACCTATACGCGGATGTGCGGGATTTAGCGGCAATGAAGGCGGCGTTTGAAAACGCGCGGCCTGAAATAGTAATACATATGGCGGCGCAGCCCATCGTGCGGGAAGGGTATCGTGACCCGGCGGGGACTTACGCGACCAACGTAATGGGAACGGTAAACTTGTTGGAATGCGTCCGGTTATCGGACTGCTCCCGTTCGGTGCTTAATGTTACAACCGACAAGGTTTACAAAAATAACGAATGGCATTGGGGATACCGTGAAAATGACGCGCTAAACGGTTTTGACCCATATTCCAATTCCAAGTCCTGTTCGGAGCTTGTGACGGAAGCCTATGTCCGTTCCTTCTTTAATAATCGTGATATTGCCGTTTCAACCGCGAGGGCGGGTAATGTGATTGGCGGCGGGGATTTTGCCAAAGACAGAATCATCCCTGATTGTGTGCGCGCCGCGGAAAAAGGCGAAGTTATAAGCATTCGTAACCCGTATTCAATACGGCCCTATCAGCATGTTTTGGAAGCGCTAAGCGCGTACCTGTTGATTATCCAAATGCAATACGCAGACTTAAAAATCGCCGGTTGTTATAACGTAGGCCCCGATGATTCAGATTGTGTGAATACGGGCGATTTGGCGGAAATGTTCTGTAATGCGTGGGGCGACGGTTTACGGTGGGTAGACCGCGGCGAAAACAAAGCCCCCCATGAAGCGGGGTTTTTAAAACTGGACTGTTCTAAGATAAGGGCGTTACTGGGGTGGTCTCCAAGACTTAATATTTCCGAAGCGGTGCAAAGGGTGGTCGCTTGGGAAAAAGAGCGCCTAAGCAGCGGAGATATAAAAAAAGCAATGGACGAACAAATTTTTGAATATTTTGGAGTGTGAGTATTTTGGTCATTACAAAAACAAAAATAGACGGCGTGTATATAGTGGAGCGTAAGCCTTTTAAAGACGAACGCGGTTGGTTTACGCGTATTGTGGATGTGGCGGAGCTGAAAGAAGCCGGTATGTACGCGGATTTTGTGCAGATAAACCTGTGCCAGAGTTATAAAAAGGGAACGGTGCGCGGGTTACATTCGCAAGTAGGTGACGCGGCGGAAGATAAGTTGGTGTCGTGTATACGCGGCGCTGTTTTTGACGTTTGCGTGGATGTCCGCCCCCAATCGCCCACCTATGGGCAGTATGTGGGTGAAGTGTTGTCGGAAGACAACAATAGAATGCTGTATGTCCCCAAGGGCTGCGCCCACGGCTATATGTCCATAACAGACGACAGCATGGCGTTATATTTTGTTTCGCAGTTTTACACCCCGAAAGCGGAAAAAGGGTATCGCTTTGACGACCCCTTTTTTAATATAAAATGGCCGGTTGAACCGCCTTATATTGTTTCCGCAAAAGATTTGGCGTCTAATTTTATAAATTGATATGAACCCGAAAATCACGGTAGTTTCCCTGGTTTACAACACGCCGGAAGCCTATTTGCGTCAGGCGATTGAAAGTGTTTTGAACCAGACGTTTACGGAATTTGAGTATGTGATTTTTAATAACGGGTGTACGGACAATTCGCCGCAGATTATGGCGGAGTACGCGGCGAAGGATAATAGGGTTAGGGTGGTAACGTTTCAAGGGAATATTGTATATAAAGGAGACGCAGAATTTACAGAACAATGTATGTCCACAATACGACAAAATATGAATCAGGAGTATACTTGCAATTTAGATAGTGATGACTGGTACGAACCGGATTTTTTAGAACTGGCTTATAATTTAGCAAAAAAAAATAGTGCTGACTTTGTCGTAGGCGATTTTGCATTGCGTCTTGAAGGTGATTTGAACGTTCTTGAAACAAGATGCTGCCCGGTAGGAGTGTATAATGGGAACAAAGAAGTAGTAGAATGTTGGATGGGCGGTTACCAAGCGCTCAGGTCATGGTGGAATAAATTATTTCGTTCAGAATTAATTCGTCGTTATTGGATAAGCCGCCCGGCTGATAATGGAAACGCGACCGACAATTTTATGATGCATGATATTATCGGCGACAGCAAAGTGATAGCGTCTATCGGAAAAGTAACACACAACTATCGTGTTAGGAAGGGTTCTGACTCATTAGTCTTATCGTCTGCGGCTCAACTGGTAATAAAGCATGTCAAAAAATATCAGCACGGGTTGGGAATTTTAAAAAAGCTCGACGGGCTTCAGGAACAAAACATTGAAGTATTGCGAAGCGTATTCCGCGGCGGAATCGTTATAGACGATTACGGCGTGTTGGAAAAAGCGCGGGACACCAGCCCTGTAACGGTGATGGAAACCATTGAAAAAACATTTACCGATTCCGATGTAAACGAAGTGTTTGGCGGCTTTGCCAATTACCCCGTGTATTTTGACCAGTTTATCAATCTCGCCAATTACCTGTATTTGCAGAATTATAAAGAGCCGGCTATAGCCGGCAGCTTTATGACGGTACTGTCCAGGATATGGGTGCGAACGCGGAGTTTAACGGTTGTTAATAAGAAGGATATAGAGGATTTTATCAGAATCGTTTTTGATGAGCGTAACATAAAACGTGTGGGCCAATTTAAGTTGGCGGATATGTTTAAAAGTTATAAAGCGCCGTTCCCGGAACGCCTTGCTTTATTAAACGGTGAAGTTTTATTGGATGATAAATTTTTAAAATGGATTTTTAGCAGGAACAGTACAGAAATTGCTAAAGAATTAGCGGACAGGAAGCTGATTTAGTCCTATGGTACGGTGTTCGGATTATATTTGGGGTTATTTAAAAAGCCTCGGAGTTACGGAAGTTTTTACCTTAACCGGCGGAGGCATCATGTACTTGGTAGAGTCGTTGGGAAACAGCGGAATACCCTATATATGCTGCCATCATGAGCAGGCGTGTTCCATCGCGGCGCAAGCTTCCGCCATGTACAGCGGGAAATTGGGCGTCTGTCTGGTCACCACGGGGCCGGGCGGAACCAACGCGCTCACCGGCGCGGCGGCGGCTTATATGGACTCGACGCCGGTTTTATTTATATCCGGTCAGGTAAAGCGGGATGATTTTGCGTCAAAGCGAGGCGTCAGGCAGTTTGGCGCGCAGGAAAACGACATTATTTCCATGGTTAAGCCGGTAACTAAATACGCCGAGATGATAACGGAGCCCGAAGATACTTTGTTCCATCTGCAAAAAGCCATATATTTGGCGACAGGCGGGCGCAAAGGCCCGGTGTGGTTGGATATCCCTTTGGATGTGCAGTCGGCTTTTGTGGACGAAACCCGGCTGAAACCTTTTTCACCTGTAGAAGACGAAGCCTATGAGGACATCCCCCAAAGGGTTTCCGAAGTTATTAATTTATTGAAAGAATCCAAGCGCCCGTTAATTTTGGCGGGGCACGGTGTTTATGCCGCGTTTGCGCAAGAACGGCTTAAACAATTAGTATACGCGCTAAATGTTCCGGTAATGGCTACCTGGCGCGCGTTGGGTATCTTTGGTTCGGATGAAGCGCTTTTCATGGGAAGCCCGGGTTTGCAAGCGCCAAGATATTCAAATTTAATTTTGCAGAGCTGCGATTTGTTACTTATATTGGGCAGCCGGTTGGATAATATGATAACCGCGTTTAATGAGGAGCACTTTGCCTTTAACGCGAGGAAAATAATGGTTGATATTGACGCGGCGGAAATAAAAAAACTCCATATGCCCCATGTAAATGCCGTTGTCGCGGATGTCGGCGCTTTTTTAACGGAATTATTACGGCAAGCGGAAAACGAAGTTTATCCTGATTTTAAAAAATGGATAACCGCTTGTGTAAGCGTGAAGCAAAAGTTCCCGTTGGCGTTGGAAAAACAATCCGTTCCCGAAGGCGTGGACTTATATCGCGTCGCCGAAGAAATTTCACGTCTCAGCAAGCCCGATGATGTAATCGTCGTATCTTCCACCAGCCGTTGCAATACGGCGGGTCATATCGCGTTTGGGCATAAGCGCGGGCAGCGTTTTATTTCTTCCATGGCAATGGGTTCAATGGGTTTTGCGCTGCCTTCCGCGGCGGGAGCGTATTACGCGTCCGGTGGAGGGCGCGTGATAGTTTTAGAAGGGGACGGAAGTTTCCAGTTAAACATACAGGAATTACAAACGTTAAAAACGCATAATATCCCGGCGAAAATATTTATATTCAACAACAGCGGGTACGCTGCAATTACGCAAATGCAGGAAAGAAACTTTAACGGGCATTATGTGGGAAGCAACCCCCAAAGCGGAGTCGATATGCCGGATTTAGAAAAGATAGCTGACGCCTATGGCATTCCATATTTTCGTATAGGCAAAAATGAAGATATAAATGACATTGTTAAAGAAATAATGGATTTGGATAGTATTGCGATTTGTGATATCATAGGCTCGTTGCGGTTTGATGAAATCCCGAAGTGTATTTCCAGTTTAAACAAAGAGGGCAAACGGGTTTCCGCCGCATTGGAGAATCCGTTCCCATTTTTACCGGATAGCGAATTAAGAGATACTTTAAGCGCATTATAAAAATAATATTTTACCGGGGTGTTTTAATGGCGGTAAAAGCATTGTCAGAAAAAGAACAAGCTCGTCGCGACAGTCTAAAAGATAAGAAGCCTTTGGTTTTTGAAAAGATGTTGCGTTTTGAAGACAAGTTTAAAAGCGGAGAGAGTATTGCCATTATCCAATTACAATATAATTACATGTGTAATATGCGTTGCCAACATTGCGCTATCGAGCGTATTCAGCCTAAAAGCCATAAGCGGCGGCTTACGCCGGGTGATGTGGCAGTATTGGCGAAGCAAGCTGACGAAATAGGGTTGGCAAGGTTTGTGATAACCGGCGGCGAGCCGTTGGTGTTTCCGGATTTAGACGAACTTGTTGCCGCAATTGACCCTCAAAAGTTTTATATCAACTGTGACTCTAACGGTTGGTTACTGGAAGAAAAGGCTGAGCATCTTAAGGCTA
>JAISWA010000204.1 GCA_031271275.1 Clostridiales bacterium
CACCGCGCGCTGCTCCTTACTTCGCTGCACGAAATCCCGCCGGGGGAAATACTCGTCGTCACCTATTCCAAAGCCGCCGCCGAGCAAATGCGCAAGCGTTACCTCGCGCTCGGCGGAAACAACGCCATCACGTTCGGCACCTTCCACGCCGTCTTTTTCCGGGTTTTACGCGCGCGGTACAGCTACGCCACCGGGAATGTTCTGTCGGAGGACGAGCGCCGTTCCGCCGTTAAACGCATGTTGAAGAACTTGCGTTACGACCTTGAGGACGAGTTTGTCTCCTCCGTTTTAAACGAGCTTTCGCTGGTCAAAAACGAGTTGTTCGATTTGAAGTATTATCACGCGGTTTCCGTCGGAAGCGAGGATTTCCTTTCCATTTTCGAGCAGTACGCGGACTTTAAGCGCGAGAGCGGCAAGATTGATTTCGACGACATGCTGAGCCTTTGTTATGAGCTTTTTATGTCCGAACCGGATGCGCTCGGCGCGTGGCGTATGCGTTTCCCGTATATCATGATCGACGAGTTTCAGGATATTAACCGGGTGCAGTACGAATGCGTGAAACTGCTTGCTGCCCCGGCGAATAATATTTTTATCGTGGGCGACGACGACCAGAGCGTATACCGCTTCCGCGGGGCGCGTCCGGAATTCCTGCTGCACTTCCCCAAAGATTTCCCCGATACCGGGCGCGTGGTGCTCGACACCAACTACCGTTCCCCCGACCCCGTCATTGCTTACGCCAATAAACTAATCGCGGGCAACAAAATCCGTTACGGCAAGCTTATCACGGGAACCGGCCGCGCGGGCGCTCCCGTAACCCGGCTTACCGCCGACGACCAAAACGCCGAGGCGGTTGTTATCGCGGAAAAAATAAAGGCGCTCCGCAAAAACGGCGCGTTAAGCTTTGACGATTTCGCGGTGATTTACCGGCTCAACATACAGGCGAGGGCGTTGGCGGACGCGTTTATGTACGCGAACATCCCCTATCAAATCAAGGACGAAGCCCCCACCGTGTACGAGCATTGGATCGCGAAAGATTTTTTCGCCTTCCTCCGGTTGGGGATGGAAACGCCTGTTGCCTACAGTGCGGATATTGAGCGTATCATCAACAAGCCGTATCGGTACATCGGCAAGGCGTTCCTGCTTTCCGCCAAGAAGGCGAACGTCAGCCCGTTTGTCGCCTATAAGCGCGATGCGGCGCTTAACGATTTGCAAAAGACGCGTATAGAGGAATTGGTTTTTTACATAAAAGCGTGCGCCGCGCGAAGCCCTGCCGACGCGATAAAGTACATACGCCAAGCCGTGGGGTACGACCAACATATACGCGACCACTGCGAATACCGCAAATTAAACCCCGCCGGGCTTTTTGAAATCGCCGACGAGCTGCAGGACGCGGCGAAGCCGTTCCAAACGGCGGCGGAATTTTTGGAACACGCGGGAAAAGCCGTTGAAGCGTCGCGGCAAAACAAAGAAGACCGCGGCCCCAGCGTTACGCTAACGACTTTGCACAGCGCGAAGGGGTTGGAATTCGGGACGGTCTTTATCGCCGGGGCGGTGGACGGGGTGATTCCCCACGAGCGAAGCAAAACGGAAGCGGAGTTGGAAGAAGAACGGCGACTGCTTTACGTGGGCGTCACCCGGGCAAAGGACGCGCTGTATGTCAGCGCAACGCGTATGAGGTATGACAAGACCGTCAAGCCGTCACGGTTTATAGTTAATAATATAGGCGGGGCGAATGTTTAAACGAAAGGGTTGCATAATATGCGTTTGGGTTATAAATTAAGAAAGCATAAGAGGCTGTTTGCCACAATCATTGCCTTGCTGCTCGTAATCATTCTTATCCTCGGGATAGCCGCGCCGTTTATTCTGAATTACTAAGAGGTTGTTGATATGTTCCTTGACCGCTTTTTTAAACGCAAGCCCAAAACAGCGCCTGTGGAAAACCCGGCGGAAAGCGAGGCGGGTTTGCCCGACCTTCCCGAAGCGGAAAGCGAGGCGGGTTTGCCCGACCTTCCCGAGGCGGAAAGCGAGGCGGGTTTGCCTGACCTTCCCGAAGCGGAAACCGGCGCCGCGCCTGCGGACGCGCTTTCCGGAGATTTTGGCGACGAATGGGAAGAAGGCGGCGAAGCCGCGTGGGACGGCGACGAGCCGGAACCTTTCGAAGACAAAGCTACGCCGGAAGCTTCTGCCCCGGATGTTTCCGCGTCGGAAGCCGCGTCGCCGGAAGCTGCCGAGAGTGATTTAGACGCGCAAATAGAGCATATGCTCGCGCTTAATCAAGAAGCCGACTCCACCTTCGTAGTCCAGGAAAGCAAGGATTTAGTGCAGGGTCGCGCGTATTACGACGCGGAGGGCGTTACGGAAATACCCGACGCGGAAGACTTTATTAAGAGCGCCTCGGCGGAGCAAGGCGAGGCGGATAAAGGCGAAGCGGTGAAGGGCGGCTTCCTTCGCAGGCACTTCGCCCGCAGAACCAAGCTGCAGTTGGTGCTTGAAGCGTGCTATATCGCCATTTTTATAGCCGGGGTCGGGGTCGCGGCGGCGTTAATATCCCGGGAGATTATTGTCAATAAGGAAATTGAGCGGCAGGTTTCTATTTATACGCTCATAGAACAGCCGAAGGAAGTTTATAACAACACCAATTATATTTATATCAACGAAGTCGTTTCCGTCGCGGGCAGCCCGTTGACGCTTACGAAAATTTCCGCTGATTCCGCCAACACCTATATTTATTTTTCCGAATCCTTTGACCCAAACGAATATGAAATAGCGCTCTATGACCAGCGCCGCAGGCTCTTTCACCTGTACCGCACCGACACGCAGCCGCCGGAAACCGCCGGTACCACGCTAAAGTTTGACGCGCTCTCAAGCAGGACGGCGTTCCTCACGCTGTTTATCCGGCATATCGAATCCGGAGAAAGCGCGTCCTTCTATTATCATTTCGAAAATCCTCCGGCGTTCTCAACGCCCGTGTACATAACCGAGCCGATACAGCTTCTTGAGGGCGACCTGTCCCTTAAAATTGAGGCGGCATCCTTTGGCAGCACGGGTTCGGAAGTCGCCTACAGCCTGAGCTGCAACAACCCCATGGGCGAAATACGCTTCAGCGATTCAAAGAATGGCGCTCCCCTTTCGCTGCGGGAGTTTTCCTCGCAGATACAGGCGTTCTCCGCCACGCCTTCGGAAGTGCGCTTCGACGAACACGATACCATCATCGGGAAAATGAATTTCCTGCCCATACGCAACCAAGACGATACGGTGGACGTTAATTTCAACAATGTTTTTGTTCAAAACACGCTAAACCGCAGCAATATAAACACGCAGCCGCTGTTCCGCAGGGAAAGGGAGCACGTCTTAAACGTCGCGGGCAGGAAATTAGTGCTTGAGGGTATGCAGCAGCAGGGCAATTACATCGTACTGGTGATGCACATGGAAGACGCGGGAGGGAACCGTTCCGAATCGGTTATTGACGCCGTGCTTACGGTGGAGCATAACGGCGAGCAGTTTCAATTCCCCGGCGTATGCTATTCTTCGCCTCAGGGAACCGACGTGCTCTTTGATATTTCCGAGCATAGGGAAAGGCTCTTTGGCGTGTCCGTCGATAATTTTTCGCTGTCGATTTCATCGGTCGAATATAATATCCCTACCGTAACCGCGACCATTGACCTTTCCGCCGTAAGACCCCCCACGTCGGAACCCCGCGCAATCACGGCGGAACGCGCGGTAACCGCCGCGTTTACCTCCCGGCTCGCCTATAAATCCATGGTTAGCGAAAGTTTTGACGGGTTTTCCGGAGACATTGAAAACGACCGCGTAATGACGCGTTACTATACGCCCATAACCGCGCCCGCGTCCGATACGCCCATGTACGCCGCCAAAGTGATAAACGGCGTTTTGCTTGATGATTATACCTATCTTGCCGTGGTGGAAGAAGATTGGGTGGTGGGAAGCGGCGAAGATTTGGAATTCTTCAGCCGCTCCCATAAGATTGTCGCGGAATATGTGATGGGAAGATGGATGGTAACCCAGGATGAGTTTATTTAATAAAACAACACTACCCGTCCTTTTTTTCGGGTAGCTTCCAAATCAATAAGCCTTTGATTGTCGGAGCCGCGGAATTTTAAACCGATGTCCCGCTGCTCGTGGATATACGGCCCATCTACCAACATATCGCTGAGGGACAGCAACGCCTGAACGTCCGCGTCGGGGTTGTCGCGCAAATCCTCGTAAAGATACCCCGTGTAAGTCACCACGTCCCAACCGATGCGGTGCGCCTCAAAAGCGGCGAGCGCCAACTCCGCCGCCTGCATAAACGGCTCCCCGCCGGAGAAAGTAATCCCGCGCAGGGGCTTGCGCTTCGGTCCGGGGCGTTTAATCATACGCAGTATGGCGCTGATGGGGTATTCCTTCCCGCCGTCCGCGGACCAGCTCTCGGGGTTGTGGCAGTGGGGGCAGCCGTGGGGGCAGCCCTGCACAAACAGCACCAACCGTATACCCGGTCCGTCTACGATACTTTCCTTTGTGATTCCCGACAATCTCATTTACTGATGCACCTGTCTGTTCTTTACCTCCGCGAGCTTGCTGTCATTAAACATGTCCAACGTGGAAAGGTAACCCGTTATACGGCGCACGCGGCTGATGTTCCCGCTGCCGCACTTCTCGCAGAAATCCGTTTCTATCACTCCGTTAAAACCGCAGTCGCGGCAAATATCCACCGGGAAGTTGACGGCGGCGTAACCCATGTCGGCTTCCGCCATGGCGCGTACCAGGGTTTCATACGCCTGAATATTATTGTTCGGCGCGGAAGCGAGCTCCACATAGGAAATATGCCCCGCGTTGCAATACTTATGGTATACGCCTTCTATCGCGATTTTATCCAACGCGGTAATTTCATATTCCACCGGAACGTGGAACGAGTTGGTGTACCATTCCTTGTCCGTAACGCCCTCGATAACGCCAAAACGCGCCACGTCAAGCTTGGTGAACTTACCGCTCAGCTGTTCCGCCGGCGTTCCAAGCAGGGTAAAGTTAAGCCCGTGCTTTTGCGTGGCTTCGTCGCAGCGGCGGCGCATATGGCTTATGATGGAAACCCCGAGCGCCTGACTGTCGGAACTTTCGCCGTGGTGCTTGCCCGTCATGGCAACCAGGCATTCCGCCAACCCGATAAACCCGATGCTGAGCGTGCCGTGTTTAATCGCTTTTTCGATGGGGTCGCCGTCTTTTAAATCCTCGCTGTCAAGGTACAGGTGCTGCCCCATTAAAAACGGGAAATCCTTCACCCGCAGTTTCTTTTGTACGTCATAACGCGTCAGCAGCTGCTCGACGGTAAAATCCATTGCCTCGTCCAAGTAATGCCAGAACCGGGCGATGTCATGCCCCGCGCGTATGCCGAGCCGCGGAAGGTTGACGGTGGTGAAACTCAAATTGCCGCGCCCGTCGGTGACGGCGGGGCCGTTGACGTTGGCAATCACGCGGGTGCGGCAGCCCATGTACGCGACTTCCTCGTCGCGGAAAGGCTGGTTGAAGCTCGAATCCTGAAACGAAAAGTTAGGGAACAGCCGCTTGCAGGCAACTTTCATGCTTAACTGGAACAAATCATAGTTGGGGTCGCCCGGCTCAAAGTTGACGTCGTCTTTTATTTTAAAGCACACGTTGGGGAACAGCGGCGTCTCGCCCTTGCCAAGCCCCTTTTCGTAAGCGTTAAGGAAGCACTCCGTCACCATACGCCCGCCGCGGCTCGTGTCCGTGCCGAAGTTGATGCTCGAGAAGGGAACCTGCGCCCCCGCCCGGGAGTGCATGGTATTCAGGTTATAAATGAACCCTTCCATCGCCTGATAGGTTTCGTTGCGCGTATGGTCCAACGCGAGCTCGTCTATCGCTTCGTCCGGCGCGGTAAGGTTTAATTTTTCCAAATTGGTGCGGATAATTTTCTTCTGGCGTATCAGCTCAAGTTCCACATAGGTGGCAAGGTCGCGGTCAAAATAGGCGAAGCTCTGCCCGCCGTGCATATCGTTCTGGTTGCTTTGCAGGATAATCGCGGAAAGCGCCGCCGCAGTCTTGATTCCCTTGGGCGGGCGGATGAACCCGTGGCCGTTGTTGAAACCGCTCGCCAACAGCCGCGCCAGCGGGATTTGTATGCAGGTCAGCGTTTTGCCGTACCAGGAAAGGTCGTGTATGTAAAAATCGCCCTCGCTGTGCCTGCGCGCCTGTTCCTCGGGGATGACGCGCTTCAAATAATAATTTTTGGACGCCACTTCGGAAATCTGCAAAACTTTCGCCGAGGGGGAATTGCCCACGTTGGCGTTGTCGCGGCTGCTCTCCCGCAGGATTTCCGCGACGGCGTCCATCAATTCGCTTTTCGCCTCGCGCAGGCGCGAGCGCTTCTCGCGGTAAAGGATGTACGCCTTGGCTTCTTTCGCGTGCCCTTGCTCAATCAGCACGGTCTCTACCATGTCTTGCACATTCTCAACCGTAAACGGCGCGTCGGCGTATTCCGCCTTGAGTTTTTTCAAAACTTCCAACGTAAGTTCCATCGCGAGTTGACGGTCGGCTTTGCCGGACGCTTCAAGGGCTTTGTAAATCGCGTCCGTAATCTTGCTTTCGTCGAACGAAACCTCGCGAAAATCGCGTTTTATAATGGTTGAAAGCATAGTTCCCTCCTTAGTGTTTCATTTCTTGCGTTTCGTCTCCTATAAATATAGCATGGGCCTGTACAAATTTAAAAGAAATATTTCGCGGGGAAAATCAAGCCCGGCATTCCGGGCAGAGTCCGCTGAATGTCAGGCTGTGGCTCTTAATTTCAAAGCCCTCCATAAACGGACTCCGCCCGTCGATTTCCGGGGAAAAGTTATCGACGTCAAAAACGCGCTCGCATTCCTCGCAAATGAAATGGTAATGCTTGTGCAGGTTGTGGTCATATCGCGCGGAGCCCCAAAAATTGCCGATGTTGCAAAGCTCCCCCATTTCCGCCATCTGGCTCAGGTTGCGGTAAACGGTGGCCTTGCTGATGGTGGGATGCTCCCGCGCGATATATTCATAAACCTGTTCCGCCGAGGCGTGTATGTTGAGATTTTTTACCGCGTCGTACACCAACTGCCGCTGTATGGTGTTTCTTTTGGCGTCCATTTCTTAGAAATAGCGCGCGAGCAAGCCTTGGAACCCTTTGCCGTGGCGGGCCTCATCCTTGCACATTTCGTGCACGGTGTCGTGAATCGCGTCGAGCCCCAGTTCTTTTGCCTTAACCGCCAGGTCTTTCTTGCCCTGGGTCGCGCCGTGTTCGGCGGCGGTGCGCAGCTCGAGGTTTTTCTTGGTGGAGGCGTGCAGCACTTCGCCCAACAGCTCCGCGAACTTGGCGGCGTGCTCGGCTTCCTCAAGGGCGTAGCGCTTAAACGCCTCGGCGATTTCAGGGTAGCCCTCGCGGTCGGCCTGGCGGCTCATGGCAAGGTACATGCCCACTTCGGTGCACTCCCCTGTAAAATTCATCCGCAGGCCTTCGATAATTTCCGCGTCAACGTCCTTCGCGACGCCTATTCTATGTTCGTCGGCAAACACAAGCCCTTCGCCGCTCTGCTCGCTGAATTTGGAACCGGGCGCCTTGCACTGGGGGCATCTTTCCGGCGGTTCGGAACCTTCGTGTACATAACCGCAGACGGGGCAAATAAATTTTTTCATTTTTGACGCTCCTTTGAGATAATATTTTTTTGTTGATAATAATTATTATATAAAAATAGTTTTGGATGTCAAGAAAATTTTCTACCGCATATTCCCCGCGTACACATACCGCAGATATTTTTCCGCTTCCGTTTTGAGCCGGAGAATCGTTTCCTTTGGCGTGGGGGCTTTATCCGCCATCCGGTGCCTTGGGAAAAACCGCGAGAGATGCAGCGGAATCCCGGGATTGACGCCCGCCACAAACCGCGCGAGTTCGGGGATATCTTCCTCATTTTCGCCGGGGATGACGAGGGTGGTGACCTCTACGTGGGCGTATTCCGAAGAAATCGCGATTGTCCGCTTTACCTCCGCTAAATTGCCGCCGATTTTTTCATAAAACTCTCCGGTATAGGCTTTTAAGTCAATATTAAGCGCGTCGATGAAAGGCAAAAGCGCGCGCAGGGGTTCTTCGCTGATATAGCCGTTGGTGATTAGCACATTCTTTTTCCGCGATTCCCGTATCAGCGCCGCGCAGTCGCGGACAAACTCATAGCTGATTAACGGCTCGTTATACGTATACGCCACGCCGATATTCCCGCGCGGGGTGAGCTTCTCCGCAAGGGCGGCGACTTCACCGGGCGGCATAGGGACGAAATCCGCGGCGGAAGACGCGTTCTCAAACGAAATCTCATGGTTCTGACAGAAGGGGCAGCGGAAGCTGCAGCCGAAGCTTCCTATGGAAAGGATCATGCTGCCCGGCATGAAGTGACGGAGCGGCTTTTTTTCAATGGGGTCCAACGCGCAGAAGGATATCAGCCCGTAACTGTCCGCATACAGCACGCCGCCCCGGTTGACGCGCGCGCCGCAAAAACCCGCGCCGCTGTCGGGTATCACACAGCGGCGCGGGCAGAGCGCGCAGCGGACGCGCAAGCCGTCGGCGGAACCTTCCGCGGGCTCGTAATAGGACGCGGTCTGCGTAAGCGGGTTACCCATGCCGCACCACTTCAAAACGCGCGAGCGTACAGCTTTCCCCTTCGGTTATCCCGGCTTTTTGCTTCGCGATGGCGATTTGCTGGCTTACGGTATCGACTCCGTCCAAATTCGGGAGCAGCAGCCCGCGTTTGCCGTCCTTTGAAGCGACAATTACGCCGTAACGCTTTACGTCCAGTTCCCCGGGGCCGTCGACGGGCTCCGCCGGGGAAAGCACATCCACGCTGTACGTCAAATACGGCAGTTCCTCCGCCCTTACCGCGTCAAAGCGCGGGTCGCGCGTGCCGGCGGAGATAGCGTTGCCGATTATTTCCTCCGCGATATTCTTGCGGTACGGCTCGGTAGTGCCGATACACCCGCGAAGCTGCCCGTCTTTTTTGATGGAGACAAACGTACCGGCTTTGTCGCTCAGCATTTCCGGCGGCAGGTCTTTCCCGTCAAACCGGGCGGGGGGAATCCGCCCGCTTGCCACGAATTCCTCCAGGGTCTTGCGGGCAAGGCGGACGTAGGGGCTTTCCTTCGCGCGGAGCGCCGATATTTTTTCCAAACGGAGCGCTTCATATTTTGGCAGGAGATTTCTGTCCTCCTTTTTCCCGCCGGGGGTAAAGCTGCACAGCGCGTACCCCACCCCAAAGGGCCCTTCATAGGAATGGAATTTCGCTTCAACCTCCAACCCGTCCAACGCGCCCGCCATCATGATAAAGGAGCGCAGCCCGCACTCGGCGGCTTTCTCGCAAAACGACGGCTCAAAAGTCAGCAGCCGCAAAAAATCCCCAAGCCCTAACGCTTCGATAAGCTTCCTGTCGAACGTCGGTCCCTCCGGCGCGTAGCCGTAGGGTCCGTCCTGCGTCAGCTTGTGCGAAAGGTCGCCGCTCGCGACGATGACCGCGCGGCGACCGGTTTCCTCAATCGCCTCGCGGACGCATTGCCCGAAACGGTAGTGGGTTTCGGCGGGCAGCCCCGAAATGGAAATGCGCGCGGCTTTGAAATGATGAAAAGCCTGCTGATTTATAAAATGCAGCGGAACCGTTACCCCGTGGTCGATTTCCGCGCCGCCGCGCCCGCCCAGCGTCCCCGCGGGGATGTTTTCCGCTTCCGCGACGGCGGAAAGTTTCGCGATGAAGCCGGTGTCGTATTCAAGGCTGAAAACGTCGTTTGGCGCGTTAAACCGCGACAGGTTCCCCGAGGCGTAATTCCCCGGCGCGATATGAATATAATCCGAATAGATTAACCCGTGGGGCGTAAAGAAAATAATCAGTTCCGGTTGGTCGGCGGCAATGCGCTCCGACACGCGCCGGAACGCGTCGAGGGTCTTGGCGATTTCTTTCTCGCGGCCCTGCCCCACATGGGGTACCGCGAGGGGCGGGTGAGGTACAACGTGCGCGCGAAGCAGCGGCATATCATCAACCTTTCAAGAATTATTTTTCAACCGACCCTATTGTACCATCAACAGCCGCGAAAAAAGCCGCGCGGGTGAAATAAAAAAGAAATAAAAAAATACGCAAACAATGGCGGATATTTGCCGTTTGCGTACTTTTAGATTACCGGGAAACATCGTTATTTACAGCGTTTGAAGATGTTAGACAGGCTCTTAACGCCGCTGCGCTATCCCGTTGCCAGTCATCGCTCACACCGGCAGTAATTCTAACTTTATGGCTTCTATTTCTTCAATCGGCGTATTCGTTTCCATCGCGAGCTGTTCCAAGGCGATATTATTTAACAAGCCTTTGACGATCGCCAAGGTATTTTTCTTGCCCCTGTCTTTACCCTCGGCAATGCCCTCCGCTTTACCCTCGGCTTTACCCTTGGCAATACCTTCGGCTTTACCTTTGGCTATGCCTTCCGTAATGCCCTCGGCTTTACCCTCCGCCATCCATTTCTTATCCCAACCGTATTCCACCACCGCTTCATCAAGCACTTTTGCCAAACCGCCATACATTTCTAAACCGCTCCTTTCAGTATCTTCGTGCACCATATCCTTTACCACATACCAAAACGCGCT
>JAISWA010000006.1 GCA_031271275.1 Clostridiales bacterium
ATGGCGCAGGCGGTTAAGCGGCTTTACCCGAAGGTAAAGCTCGCCATCGGCCCCGCCATCGACGACGGGTTCTATTACGATTTTGAAACGCCGGAGCCTTTTACGCCCCAGGACGTAGAAGCCATCGAAAAGGAAATGAAAAAAATCGTCAAGGAAAATTTAAAAATCGAGCGCTTTACCCTTTCCAAAGACGAGGCGAGGGCGCTGATGAAAGACGAGCCGTATAAACTGGAACTTATCGACGGCCTGGAGGGGGAGCCGTCCTTCTATAAACAAGGCGAGTTTACGGATTTATGCGCGGGCCCCCATTTGGGTTACACGGCGCGGGTAAAAGCCTTCAAATTACTTTCCGTGGCGGGGGCGTACTGGCGCGGCGATGAAAAAAACAAAATGCTCTCCCGCATTTACGGCACGGCGTTCCCCACGAAGGAGGAACTCGAGGCGCACCTTGCGCGGTTGGAGGAAGCGAAAAAGCGCGACCACCGCAAGCTCGGCAAGGAGATGAACCTGTTCGCGCTGATGGACGAAGGCCCGGGCTTCCCGTTCTTCCTGCCCAAGGGCGTTATTCTCCGTAACAACCTCATCGAATACTGGCGCAAGCTCCACAAAAAATACGGCTATCAGGAAATCACCACGCCCATCATGCTTATGAGCGATTTGTGGAAGCGTTCCGGCCACTGGGAGCATTACCGGGAAAATATGTACGGCAGCGTGGTGGACGACGTGAACTACCAGCTCAAGCCCATGAACTGCCCCGGCGGGATGTTGGTGTACAACCTGGATTTGCATTCCTACAAAGAATTTCCCCTGCGGGTGGCGGAGTTGGGAATGGTTCACCGGCACGAAAAATCCGGCACGCTCCACGGGCTGTTCCGGGTGCGCGTGTTCACCCAGGACGACGCCCATATTTTCATGACGGACGGGCAGTTGAAGGATGAAATCATCGGCGTCATTAACCTGTACGAGGAAGTGTACAATAAATTCGGGCTGAAATTTTATTTGGAGCTTTCCACCAAACCGGAGAACAGTATCGGCACCGACGAGGACTGGGAACGCGCCACCGAACCGCTGCGCCACGCCCTGGCGGAAAAAGAAATGCCCTATCGGGTAAACGAAGGGGACGGCGCGTTTTACGGGCCGAAAATCGATTTCCATTTAGAGGACAGCATCGGTCGCACATGGCAGTGCGGGACAATTCAGGTGGATATGCAAATGCCGGAATTGTTCGATTTGAATTATATCGGCGCGGACGGGAACAAGCACCGGCCCGTGATGATTCACCGGGCGTGTTTCGGGAGTATCGAGCGCTTTATCGGCATATTGACGGAGCATTTCGCGGGTTGGTTCCCCTTCTGGCTCGCGCCCGTGCAAGCGGTGGTGCTTCCCATCTCGGAGCGCCATCACGAAGCGGCGAAAAATCTTTTTGACGCGCTCAACGAAGCGGGTATTCGCGCGGAAATCGACGCCCGCAACGAAAAAATCGGCTTCAAAATCCGCGAGGCGCAGATGCAGCGCATCCCGTATATGTTGGTAATCGGCGACAAGGAAGTGGAGGAGCGGACCGTTTCCGTCCGCAGCCGGGAAAAGGGCGACGAAGGCGCCCGGGGAACGGCGGAATTGATAGAGGATTTAAAAGCGCAGAACGTGATATGAAAAATGAACCGAAACTGCCCGCCGGTTTTGTGTCAGGTATGTCCGAACTGCTTGGCGGCGAGGCGGAAGCTTTTTTTAAAAGCCTCCACAGCCCGCCCTTTCGCGGGCTGCGCGCCAACCGCTTAAAAATCGAGCCGGAAAAATTGCGGGCGCTGCTTCCGTTTCCCTTGGAGCCGGTGCGTTGGTGCGCGGAAGGGTTCACGTTCCCGCCGGAAGAACGCCCGGGGAAAAGTTGGGCTTACCGCGCCGGGCTGTTTTATATTCAGGAACCGAGCGCCATGTGCCCGGCGGCGGTGCTTTCCGCGCGGCAGGGGGAGCGGGTGTTGGACTTATGCGCCGCGCCGGGGGGGAAGTCCGCGCAGCTTGCGGGGCAGTTAAACGGAAGCGGGCTGTTGGTTTCCAACGACGCGAGCGCTTCCCGCAGTCGGGCGTTGGTTAAAAATTTGGAAATGGCGGGCGTCGCCAACGGGGTGGTTTTAAGCGAGCAGCCCTACAGGCTCGCGGAAAGGTTCGCCGGTTTTTTCGACGCGGTGTTGGTGGACGCGCCGTGCTCGGGGGAGGGGATGTTTAGGCGCGACCCCGACGCGGTGAAGGGTTGGGCGGACAACAAACCGGAAGCCTGCGCGCGGACGCAGAAGGAAATCCTGCGCCACGCCGCAAGAATGGTACGGCCCGGCGGGCGCTTGGTCTATTCCACCTGCACCTTCGAGCCGGAGGAAAACGAAAAAATCATCGCGTCGTTTTTGGACGCCCATGCAGATTTTTACCCGCTGCCCATAAACCACGAGCGGTTGGGGGTGGAAAGGGCGGGATGTACGCCGCCCGCCGCTGTCATGGAGGGTACGCCGCCCGCCGCTGTCATGGCAGGTACGCCGCCCGCCGCTGTCATGGAGGGTACACCGCCCGCCGCTGTCATTCTGAGCGAAGCGAAGAATCTTCCCGCAGGCTCAACGGATGCCGCGCGTATCTGGCCGCACAAGCAAAAGGGCGAGGGGCATTTTATCTCGCTGCTTGGGCGGCGCGGGGAAAGCGGCGGCGCGGGGAAAGCGGCGGCGTTTCGGGCGGCAAAACATAGCGAAGCGGATATAAAGCCGTTTTTAGAATTTTGCGACGCGTTTTTACAAACCGGCGCGTTGGCGCGTTTTCCCGCCTTTATATCACGGCACGAACGTTCGCTGTTTTTAATACCGGAAGGCTTGCCCGACCTGCGGGGGCTTCGCGTCGCGCGAAGCGGATTGCTGCTCGGCGATATTTCCGCGGGAACCGGGAAAAAATCAAAACGCGAGACAGGGAACTTCACTCCCTCCCACGCGTTGGCGATGGCGTTAAATAAAAATGACGCCCGGTATTCGGCGGAGCTTTCTCCGGACGGCATTGCGCGGTACTTGAAAGGCGAAACGCTGACAACGGAGGATTTTGATATACCCCCCAAAGCCTGGGTGCTGACCTGCGCATACGGTTACCCCCTTGGTTGGGTGCGGTGGGTGGACGGGCGGTTGAAGAACCATCTGCCGAAGGGTTGGGCGGTTTCGTGAAAATGCTTCGCGATTAAAAGCGGAGGAACCTTTCATGCGAACGAAGTGAGCGTTTATAACGAATCAACTTTGGATGTAACCATCGTCAGCTATGCATTGTAACCGGTTCACTCCCTGCGTTTTCTGCGAAAACGCTACGTCCGTTCACCACAATGCATTGACGCTTCCGATGGTCAAGAATTAAGTTGATTCGCTATAGTGAGCAGAAAGGGTTCCTCCGCGAATAACAGGGGAGGTTACTATGGTTTATGTCAGCACACGGGGGAACGCGCCGCCGGTTGCGGCGGGTCAGGCGATAATACAGGGGCTTGCGCCGGACGGCGGCTTGTATGTTCCCGAAAATTTCCCTCAGTTCAATAGGAGTATGAAAGAATGGGTCAACCTGCCGTATGCGGAATTGGCTTTTGAAATCCTGCGGCTGTATCTTACGGACTATTCCGATGAGGAATTGCGGGCGTGCGTCGAAAAAGCCTATGCTTACCCGGAAAACTTCGACGTTCCCGCCATCGCGCCGCTGACGGACGAAGTATACGATAATGATTTGTATTTTCTGGAGCTTTTCCACGGGCGGACGCTGGCGTTTAAGGATATGGCGCTGTCCCTGCTTCCGCGTTTGCTTACCGCCGCCGCGAAGAAATATAAAACGTCGGAAAAAACCGTCATCCTCACCGCCACAAGCGGCGACACGGGCAAGGCGGCGTTGGAAGGGTTCGCGGGCGTGGACGGGGTGGAAATTATCGTTTTCTTCCCGCAGGACGGGGTTTCCGACGTGCAAAAGCTGCAGATGACCACGCAGGAAGGTTCCAACGTGCATGTGGTGGGGGTGCGGGGGAATTTTGACGACACCCAGACCGGAGTAAAGAAAATTTTCAGCGACAGGGCGCTTGCGGAGCGCGTGAAAGCAAAGGGCATTGCGTTTTCGTCGGCAAACTCCATCAACGTCGGGCGGCTGCTTCCGCAGGTGGCGTATTATTTTTACGCCTACGGGCAGTTGGTTAAAAACGGCGCGGTCAGTCCCGGCGGCGGCGTGGATTTCACCGTGCCCACCGGCAATTTCGGCAATATCCTCGCCGGGTATTACGCCCTGCGGATGGGCCTGCCCATAGGGAAACTGATTTGCGCCTCCAACCAAAACAATGTGCTGTACGATTTTATCCGCACCGGCGTGTACGACGCCAACCGCCCGTTCGTCAGCACCATTTCCCCCTCCATGGATATTTTGATTTCCAGTAATCTGGAGCGCTTGCTTTACCACGTTTCCAACGACCCCGCGCTTATCGGAAAGCTGATGGCGGAACTTAACGCGGGGGGGCGCTACCGTTTCGCGTTACCGCTTGCGCGTTTCCAAGCGGCATACGCCACGGAAGCGGAAACCCGGGCGGCGCTAAAAGAAATTTCCGGCAAGGGCTACGTGGTGGACCCCCACACCGCGGCGGCGTACCACGCGTATCGGGAAAATTCCGCGGGCGGCGAAGGCGCGCCCAACGTAATCATCGCCACGGCAAGCCCCTTTAAATTCTCCGCCGATGTGCTCGGGGCGATTTCCGCCGGGGAGGCTGCAAAGGACGGCGGCGCGTTCGCGCAGATGGACGCCCTTGCGCGGGTAAGCGGGCTGCGGATACCGAGGCGCCTTGCCAGTCTGCGGGGGAAAGAAGTCCGCCACCGCGCCGTATGCGAACCGCGGGAGATGACGCGGGCGGTGGAGGAATTATTATAGGCAACCGCTATTAACGGATGAAACGGTCGCTTTTGTCATATTTCCCGCGCAAAGTCCGTAGACTTATATAAAATCTGAAGATTTTATATAGGGGGTAAAAAATTTATGCGCGCGGAAGCGGGAACGGAACACCGGTCGCAGTTTAAAGCGCTGACCATGGGAATACTGGTAGGGTACGCGATTACCTGCATCGTTTTCCTCGGGTACTCGATGCTGATAACGTACACAAGCATGAGCGAAAAAAATATGCCCATCGTCGTGGCGGTCACCACGCTGCTTTCGGTGGTGGTCGCCGGGTTCGACGCGGCGCGGGGCGCTGACCGTAAGGGCTGGCTGTGGGGCATGGGCGCGGGGCTCGTTTACGTCGTCATACTCGCCGTGATTATGATGCTCGCCCTTAAAAATTTCACCATCGACAGCCGCACGGTCACCATGGCAATCCTTTCGGTGGCGGGCGGGGGGCTCGGCGGCGTACTGGGCATAAATCTAAAGAAATAAAGGGCTGATGTGGCAATGAACATTCTGCAAGCGGTCGTCATGGGAATCGTGCAAGGGCTGGCGGAATTTTTGCCCGTCAGCAGCTCGGGGCATCTGGTGGTGATGCAACGGGTCTTTGGCATTGAGGAACCCAACCTGACCTTTGATATCGTGGTGCATCTCGGTTCGCTGTTGGCGGTAATCATTGTTTTCTGGCAGGATATCGCCGCGCTGCTCAAAAAACCGCTGCAAAAAATGACCGGATTATTGGTTGTGGGAACGGTTCCCGCCGTGGCAGTCGCGTTCCTTTTTAAAGACCAAATAGAAAGGGTATTTTGGAACGGCCTCCCGTTGGCGCTTGCGTTTACCGTCACGGGCGTGCTGCTCGTTTTGGCGGACAAAATACCCGCCGGTAAAAAGAAGGAAATTTCGTATATGGACGCGTTGGTCGTCGGGTGTATGCAGGCGGTGGGAATTCCGCCGGGGATATCGCGCTCGGGCGCGACTATTTCCGGGGCGCTATTTCGGGGGCTTGACCGGGAGACGGCGGCGCGTTTTTCCTTTCTGCTTTCCATTGTCGCCGTCGCAGGTGCGGGCGCGCTGCAGGCGAAGGATATTTTTACGGAACATGTCACGGTCGCTACGGCGGATGTTTTGCCGATGATATTTGGCTTCGCCGCTTCCGCTATGGTGGGGTATCTGGCGATACGGCTGCTGCTGAGGCTGATTAAGGCGTGTAAGCTGAAATATTTCGCCTATTACGTGTTCGCGCTTGCGGCGTTTATTTTGTTGGACACTTTTGCAACAGGGCGGTTTTTCTGATGGCGCGTATGTATGATTTACGCCAGAAAGAAGTCATAAACACAGAGGACGGGGCGCGTTACGGCTATGTGAGCGATTTGGAAATTGACGAAAAGACCGGCAAGGTGCGGACGCTGATCGTCCCCGCGCCGGGGCGCGTGCTCGGGGTGTTCGGGCGCGATCAGGAATACCGTATTCCCTGGCAGGCGATTCAAAAAATCGGCGACGATATCGTACTGGTGGAATGCAAAACGGAAGAAGTGCTTTCCGACAGCGAAGCGGAGTAAACGGCTTTATACTTTCCCGCCAATGAACGATATATAAGTAGGAGAAATTATTGCATCCACGGCGGGGTGAAAAAAATGACGATTGATATGTCTCAGGCAAACAAGGATTTATTCAAAACGGCGACGTTCAACGGCAAGACCGGCAGACTGATCTTTGATAAAAAAGCCATGAACGACTATTTAGAAAAAACGGAGCGGAACACTTGGAACCTTTACGCGGAAATTGTTAAAAAAAATCAGGAAGCGGCGGAGAAACAAAAAAAGAAATCCAGTAAAAAGTTCGGCGCGGTATCGCTGAGCAATACGGATTCGGTGCAGCGCTGTCAGGCGGTTAAGGCAAAGCTTAAAGCAAAGCTTGCCGAGATTTTTTCAAGCGATATCGACGCAAAAATAAAAGGCGCGTTGGCGCGGGAAGTCTCCATGGCTATTGACCGCGTGGATCAAAAGATTTCCGAGATAAAGCGCCGGGAAGTCGCGCTGTGGGAAGAAAAAGCGGCGAAGAAAAACGAGTCGGAACATACTAAGCGCAAGCGCAGGGACGATTTAAGGAAGCGTTATACGACGGTTAAAAAAGAGTTCCTGTACTCCGCCGGTGAAGGGGGCTTGGACCCGGCGGAGTACGGCGGCGGAGCGGGGGCGGCGGCGTCCGTGGCGTTCGATATAGGGGGCGTTTCCGGTACGGTAAGCGACATAGCCGTTGCTACAGTCGCAAGCGCGGATATTTCAACCGCGGACGCCTCCGTTTCCGCGAATGTTTCAGCGGCGGTGGATACCGTCGTATAGTATTACATCTGTACAGCTGTAATAATAGAAACGGTTTCACGGCGAAGGCTGTCATTCTGGGTCGTAGGCGCTGTCATTCTGAGTCAAAGGTGCTGTCATTCTGAGCCGAAGGCATCGTCATTCTGAGCCGTAGGTGCTGTCATTCTGAGCCGAAGGCGAAGAATCTGTTAAACGGTAAATTGAAAGATTCTTCGCTTCGCTCAGAATGACAGGGCCTGCCAGAACGAAAGCGGCGGCATCAAAACATTAAGGCGTCCGGAATTTCCGGGCGTTTTTTTTGCTTTCGAAAAAGCCATATGATATATTCGACATGAAAATTCACCGCGATAAGAGGAGGGCAACAAAATGGCGGCAAAACTCAAAGCCGGCATAATCGGCTGCGGGGGCATCGCGTTCGGCAAGCATATGCCTTCGGTAAAACAAATACCGGAAGTCTCCATGGCCGCGTTCTGCGATATCGTCAGGGAACGCGCGGAAAAAGCCGCGAAGGAATACGGCGGGCGGGGCGCTAAAGTTTTTACGGATTACCGCGACCTGCTTAACGACAAATCCCTCGACGTGGTTTACGTGCTCACGCCGAACCGCGAGCATTCCTTTATGACAGTCGAGGCGCTAAACGCGGGCAAGCACGTCATGTGCGAGAAGCCGATGGCAAAAACCGCCAGGGAAGCCGGAGAAATGCTTGACGCGGCGAAGAAAAATAAAAAAATCCTGACCGTCGGCTACCAAAACCGGCAGGCCCCGCAGAACCTTCACCTTAAAAAACTGATAGAACGCGGCGACTTGGGGGAAATTTACTTCGCCAAAGCCCACGCCATACGCCGCCGCGCCGTGCCGACCTGGGGCGTTTTCCTCAACGAGGAGGAGCAGGGCGGCGGCCCGCTGATTGACATCGGCACCCACGCGTTGGATTTAACGCTGTGGCTGATGGACAATTACAAGCCCAAGACCGTAACGGGCAGCGTTTATAAAAAGCTCGGCGCGCACAGCGACAGCGGCAACGCCTGGGGGCCGTGGGACCCGAAGCAGTATACCGTTGAAGACTCGGCGTTCGGGTTTATCACCATGGAGGACGGCGCGACCGTGATATTGGAATCCAGTTGGGCGCTTAACACGTTGGAGGTTGGCGAGGCGCAGACTACGCTGTGCGGCACCAAGGCGGGGGCGGACACCCGCGACGGGCTGCGTATCAACAGCGACGACCTCGGCAGGCTGATTGTCACAAAGCCTGAGCTGAGCGCGGGGGGCGCCGCTTTTTACTCCGGCGCCGCCACGGACATGAACGTACTGGAACAGCGCGTGTTTTACGACGCGGTGACAGGCGGCTCGCCGCTTACGGTGCTGCCCGAGCAGGCGTATGTGGTCACGCAGATTTTGGAAGCGGTTTATGAATCCGCGAAGACGGGCAAACCGGTTAATTTTAAATAAAGAGGAGATTCCCCATGAAGCTTGGTGTATTGACCGTGCCGCTTTCTTCAAAGCCGGTGGCGGAAGCGTTGGAATACTTGGCGGGGCTTGGCGTTCAAGCCGTGGAAATCGGAACCGGCGGAGCGCCGGGGAACGCGCACCTTGACCCGGCGGCCGCGCTCGGCGACCCGGCGGTGCTTGAAAATTTAAGCGCCGCGCTGCGAAAGAATCATCTGACCGTAAGCGCGTTAAGCGTCCACGGGAACCCCGTCCACCCCAACCCGGAAATCGCGGGGAAAGACCATGCCGATTTTGTCAGTACGCTGAAAGTCGCGCAAAAGCTCGGCATAGACACGGTAATCACTTTCTCCGGCTGCCCGGGCGACCGGCAAAACGCCAAGCACCCCAACTGGGTGACCTGCGCGTGGCCGCCGGAATACCTCGACGTTTTAAAATTTCAATGGGAAGAAGTGCTCATCCCGTACTGGAAAAAAACTGCCGCCCTCGCCGCCGAATACGGCGTGACAAAAATCGCGTTGGAAATGCACCCAGGCTTTTGCGTTTACAACCCGGGCACGCTGCTCAGGCTCCGCGAGGCGGTGGGTCCTGCGATTGGCGCCAACTTCGACCCGAGCCATTTGTATTGGCAGGGGATTCAACCCGTGGAGGCAATCAAGGCGATGAAAGGCGCTATCCACCATTTCCACGCAAAAGACACCCGGGTGGACGCGTTCAACACGGCGGTCAACGGTGTGCTCGACACTTCCCCGTATGACGGCGCGCTGAACCGCTCGTGGATTTTCCGCACGGTCGGTTACGGGCATGACGAACTGGAATGGCGCTCGATTATTTCCGCGTTGAAGGCGTCCGGCTATGACGGCGCGGTCAGCATCGAGCACGAGGACTGCCTGATGTCCGTCGAGGAAGGGCTTGAAAAAGCGATCGCGTTTTTAAAACCGTTGCTCATTTACCAAGCGCCGGCGGAGATGTGGTGGGCGTGAGGCGTTTTTTTCAGGCGTGGTTTGAGGGCTATACTTCCGAAATGCGCCGGCTCGTCCCGCCAAACGACGAGGACACGTTGGACGAATTTGACATGAAAGTGGAACACACCTACAAAGTGCGCGATGAAGCCGAGGATATCGCCCGTTGGCTCGGGTTGGAGGGTCGTTATTTTGAAACCGCATCCCTGTGCGGATTGTTTCACGACCTGGGAAGGTTTGAGCAGGCGGTGCGTTTCGGGAGCATGGACGACAAAATAACGGGTTCCCACGCGGACTGGAGCGAGTATGTCTTTAACGAAAAAGTCCCGAAAGACCTTCTGACCGTGGAGGAACGGGAGTTGATCGCTTCCGCGCTTCGTTATCATAATTTGTTTGCGTTACCGGACGGGTTGGACGAAAAAACCTTACGCTACGCGCAACTAACCCGCGACGCTGATAAACTGGATATCTTCCGGCATGTTCTGGCGCTGAGGGAGGAGAAGGAGAAACGCAAATTCCGTTTTGTGCAGTACGAAACGGAAGGGGATTTGCGGACGGAATTGTTCGAAGCGGTTATGCGCGGCGAAAATTTGAATTCTTCATGCGTAAAAACGCGTACCGACAGGCTGCTGTTGGAAATCAGCCTTGTTTTTGATTTATGCTTCGGGATTTCATTTCAGAAAACGTTGGACATGCGGTTTGTGGAGCGCAGGCTTAGGGTTGACCCCTTGGAAAAAGAGAAAGCCTCTTATGATGAGAGGCTTCTGTGGCTGACGGAGTCTGTTTTGGCGTATATGCGGGAACGGACGGGGTACTTATGAACGCTTTTTTATTCTGATTCTTCTTTTAAGGTTGGCTTATCCATTTGGGACATATAATCAATAATTTTATTTACTTCTTCATCCGCCCCAACCTTCACCAATGCCTTAAGCGCCATGCCCAGTAGGGTACGTTCTTTCGCTGTCATTCCGGTACCCCTTTCTGAATCTCTGTATAGCACTATGGGCGATGAGGGACTCAAACCCACGACTTCCACCACGTCAAGATGGCACTCTATCAACTGAGTTAATCGCCCGAAACGACGTAAATAATACCATCCGGGTCAAAGCCTGTCAACGATTATTGACAGGGTAGGGCACAAAGAATAGACTGTTGCCGGTCGGAGGAGGCGATTACGTGGATTCGTCGGCTCAGGAATTAAAGGTATATACGTATGGCGATTATTTGAAATTTGAAGACCATGCCCGCTGCGAAATTATAGGCGGCGTAATCTATAACATGTCTCCGGCTCCAAGGTCGCGGCATCAGCAAGTGCTTTGGCGGTTGAGCAATCAAATTGGGAATTACTTCGAAGGCAAAACGTGTCAGATGTTTATCGCTCCGTTTGATGTGCGGCTCCCTAAACCCGGCGAAAAAAGTTTATCTGCCACCAACGTGGTGCAGCCGGATATCGTGGTCGTCTGCGACCCCAAAAAAATTGATTTCCGGGGCTGCAAAGGCGTGCCGGATTGGATAATAGAAATAACCTCGCCCTCCACCGCAAAAACGGACCGGCGTTTAAAATTTATGTTGTATGAGGAAACCGGCGTGAAGGAGTATTGGATTGTGAACCCTGAAAAGAACACGCTCAGCGTTTTTATCCGTGAAAAAGACGGAATGTATGGTTCCGAGATGGTTTTTGCCGAGCACCAAAGCGTCGCGCCTTCGTCGTTCCCCGAGCTGCGGGTGGATTTAAACAGGGTGTTTGTGAAGTAATGAAAAATAATTCCCAAGCCTATCAAATATTTAAAATATTTATCGTTTTCGCGGACGTATTAATTTTATGCGGCTGCATCCTGATTGCGCTGTATTTCCCCCTGCCTTGGGTCGCTTCCAATTTGGAAGAAAGAAACATACAGGACATCAGCCGGGTGCTGCCGTTTATTTGCGTTGGCGGCGTTTTTTTGCTGTACGTCTACAACCTGTATTCCGACCCGGGCCGGTCCGTGTTTGACATCGTCTACTCGGTCATCCTCGTGGTTTTATTTTTAACCGTCATCACCATGGCGCTTTCGTTTTTCCTGCGGAGTTCCGCCTTCCCGCGTACCATTATCGCGTATAACGCCGGTTTGCAGGCGGTGCTTTTGACGTTATGGCGTATTTCCGCCTTGTATATTGGAAGGAAGCTGCACGGAAAGCAAACGGTTTTAATCGTGGGACACGAGCCCGAGACACAGGAAATCGCGAAAAAAATCCTGCTTACCCCCGGAAGTTTATACGAAATAAAATACCTTTTTGACCTGAGCAAGGATTATAAAATTATGCGCAAGCTGATCCAAAACGTGGATCAGGTTTTTATCTGCCCGAATATCACGCCGAAGGAACGCCAGAAAATCTTTTCAAGCTGCGTCGCGCTTAACACCAATATTTTTATGATCCCCACCCTCTTTGAAATCAGCGTAAAAAACGCCGCCCTGCAAAATTTCGACGACATGCCCGCCTTCCGGATAGGTCAAATCAAGCTCACATGGGAGCAAAAGACCGTAAAGCGTTTATTTGATATTATTTTTTCAGTCGTCAGTCTTGTTTTGACCTCCCCCATCCTATTGATTTCCGCGATAGCCATAAAACTGGATTCCCCCGGTCCGGTATTCTACCGGCAGGAACGAATCACTGAAAATAACAGGGTTTTTAAGGTGATAAAGCTGCGAACCATGCAGAACGGCGCGGAGGAATTGACCGGCTCGGTGCTCGCCGCCGAGAACGACCCCCGTATCACGAAGGTGGGCGCGTTTCTTCGCGCGACCCGCGTGGACGAGCTGCCGCAGTTTATCAACGTGTTTCTGGGGGACATGAGCGTGGTCGGTCCCCGCCCCGAACGACCGATTTTTACGGAGCAGTTTAAAATGGAGCAGCCGGACTACGACTACCGCTCGGCGGTGAAGGCGGGGATTACGGGGTACGCGCAGGTGATGGGGAAGTATACGACAAGCTTTACAGACAAGCTGAGATATGATTTAATGTATATACGCAATTATTCGCTTTGGCTCGACATTACGTTGGTTATTCAGACAATAAAGGTGTTGTTTACGAAGCAGGCGGCGGTTGGAGTGGTGGATGATTATACATTCAAAGATTCATTAGCTATGAAGAATATAAGGTTAGTGCATAGAGATGGATACGATGAGGCGTTAAAAGCTGGTTCAGTATAGGAGATTGCAAATGATTGGAATCTTAACTTATGATATCCCGCACAGGAAAACATACGACACCCTTTGCCTGTTAAAAGCACACAAAATGGGGGGGGGGGGGGTAAACTTTTCCAAACA
>JAISWA010000045.1 GCA_031271275.1 Clostridiales bacterium
TTTGCGCTCATTTTATTTGTTTCGTTTCTCACGGCTTGCGGCAAAGCCGCTTCGCCGACGGTAACCGGTGCCGCCCCCTCAACTGAAATATGGTCGTTGGAAGGCAGAAGCGCCTGCACCTGGTTCAACGGTGACGAGCCGGAATATTCAATGGGGATTAATACCGACCCGATGACCCTACGGGTAGGTAAAACTTCCAAAGGCAATGATGTTTTTTCATTTTTGCATCTGCCTTTGCGCGGCACGTTCCTGTTCAATGAAATCGAAAGCGCGCGGTTATATCTTAAAATTGTCGAGGGAGAAACGCCGTCCGCCTTGCGTATCGGGTTGCTCGAAGGTTTTTGGAGCAGCGGAATCACCGAACTCGCGGACGCCCAAAAGTTAATAGACCCGCAGCGCGTCTCCGACGTTGCCGTTAACAAGGCGGAGGACGGTTGGGTCTGTCTGGACATAACCGGCTATGTGGCGGACTGGCTCAACGGGAACGCGCCCAATAACGGACTGGTGCTGCTAAGCGAAGGGGCAGGGGAGGAAACCTGCTTTGCTTCCGACTGGTATGAAGAAACGGAAAATCCGCCGTACTTGGAAGTGACGGGCGCGGTTGGCGACCGGGATTTGCGTTACGGAAAATTCGGATACCTGCGCCATCCTGAGAATGAAAGCGACGACGCGGTAATCGCGGAGGAGGAAACCGCAAACTGCCTTTCCTACGCCCTGCGCGATACCAACATCATAGGCGCGGAAGAACTGGAACTGGACTACGGCGAAATGACGGATATTTATAAAAAATCCGGCGAGGACGCCGTTGCGGATTACTGCGCCCAAAAGGTGTCTGATTACGTGGAACGCAATAAAGCCGGGCTGAAAATATCCGGTTTTCGTCAAATCGAAAACTTCGATACGGAAATTGACGCGGAAAAAGAGTACCGCATAGCGTTTCGCGTGGGCTGCGAACTCTATGAGGGCGAGGAAGTCTTGAACGATACGGAAGGCTTCAACTACCATGTGTGGGCGCAGATTAATACGGGGCAATGGGCGCAGAAAGTTATGTTCAGCCCCTCTGAAATAGTTCCCACAACGCCTCCCGGCGTTTCCCCCGAAAAGTACCCCTGGAATGGGACATTGGGATGGGGGGAGCCGATGACCTATGGCTTCCTCACCAGTAAAAGCGTATATTTCGCGGTTACGAAAGACGTGGACGGCTTTACGCGGCACAAGGAATAGGCGGTATCATTCCAATATATAAACCTCCAAATTCCTTCTGCCGAACTGTATCGCTTCCTCATACGACTCGTAATACAAATCGATCATATGCCCCACGATCCCGCTGCCGGTGTCCGCGGCAAGCGAATAGCCGTAACCGGTCACATACAGCTTCGTCCCGAGAGGGATGACCCGGGGGTCCACCGAAACGATACCGCGCCGCACAGGCTCGCCGGAGCGCGTGATTCCGTAACCGGGGTCGCCGGGGTTTTTACTGGTGGACTCATACCCGGAGGTATAAGCCGACGCGTTAAGCGTCATTTTGTCTATGTAATGGAAACTGGGCGAGCTTGTGTCCGTGGTGGTCCCAAGGGAACCGCCGATGCCGATGTCGATAATCTCCGGCACGGGTTCAAGCAGCACTTCCTCATGGAGTACCTCTCGTTGGCGTTCCTGCCCGCCCACGCTTATTACCGCCATCGTAAGCTTCTTTTCCCCCTGCACGCCCTGCTGCCTGACCTTGGTCTGACCCTGCGATACGCCGGTGGTCTCAAACTCGAACGTCTCATAGGCGATGGGCTCCGTCACGTCAAAAATCGCGTTCTGCCAAGAGGTAAAAGCGACGGTTTCCCCGTCCGCCAACGGGCGCGTCGGGTCGCCGTCGTATATGAGCGCGGTGTTCCATTCCGTCTGAAGGGCGAGCATCAAACGCTCTACCGTTACGCCGCCGGAAACCCGGCGTTTTTCTTTGTTGCCGTCAATGCTCACGACAATGTTGAGCCCACGCTGTATGCTAATGGTCATCCCGTCTGTTACCGGTTCTTCCAACCCGTGGCTTACCTGGTCTTTCGCGTTCAGCTCAATGCCGTTTTCCGTGAAAAATTCCCCCACCGTACCCGCGTCGGCGAAGCGTTCGGTTGCGCTGCCGCCGTCAACGACGGTTACGACCATAGCGTTCGCTTCCGACGCAAGTATGTACTGCGGCTTGAACGGCGCGATGATTATAGTGGAAATTAAAAGCGCCATCATGCAACATGCCGCCTTTATAAAACGTTTCATTAACATGACCTCCGAAGGTTTTGACATTGCGGGAGCCATATTAACACATCCGTAACAACTCAGCAACAAAAAATTAACGACATGTTCATCGATTTAATATTTATGTTTCGAGGGAATGTGACAAAATCAACGCTTTCCGGACGCGCCGCCGGTTATTCGCGAAACGTGTAACCGCGAAAATCATACGGCGGGTATAGAATTCCACGTTCCGTGACGAAAGCGGAAATGTATTTCGCCGGCGTCACGTCGAAGGCGGGGTTATAAACTTTGACGCCCCTGGGGGCGACGGGGTTGGCGTACCATTTGTCCGTGACCTCGGAAGAATCCCGCTCCTCTATGACGATGCCGCCGCCGTCCGGCGTTTCCGGGTCGATGGTGGAAAACGGCGCGCATACGTAAAACGGAATGCCATACGCCGCCGCGAGCACCGCCACGCCCGACGTCCCGATTTTATTCGCGGCGTCGCCGTTTGCCGCAACCCGGTCGCAGCCCACGAACACGGCGTCAATCCAACCCTTTTGCATTACGCTTGAAGCCATGTTGTCGCAAATTAATGTCACGTCAACGCCGGCAGCATATAATTCGTAAGCCGTAAGCCGCGCCCCTTGAAGCAGGGGACGCGTTTCGTCCGCGAACACGCGCAGGGGTACGCCCCGCTCCTTGCAGACATAAACCGGCGCGAGCGCGGTGCCGTACATGGAAGTCGCCAACGCCCCCGCGTTGCAATGGGTAAGGATGCCCATGCCGGGCTTCAACAGTTCCGCGCCGTATTCGCCGATGGAGCGGCAAACCCGCGCGTCTTCCTCTTTAATGCGAACCGCCGTGTCCCGCAGGGCGCTTAAAATTTTATCCGCCGGTTCGTTTCGGTTTTGGTAAAAAACCCCCGACATTTTTTCCAGCGCCCAGTTCAGGTTAACCGCCGTGGGGCGGGAGGAAGACAGATAATTTTTAGTTTCAGTAAAAATGCGCTCAAATTCGGCAAAGTTCTCGGGCTTTTTTTTATGAAGCGCATGATACATACGGACATACAGCCCGATTGCCGCGGCTATCCCGATTGCCGGAGCGCCGCGCACGCGCAGGCTTTTTATCGCTTCCCGAATTTCGTCCGCGGTGGTGAGCGTCAGGTATTTTGTTTCAAGCGGAAGCAGCGTCTGGTCGATAATAACCAACGCGCAGGGGTCGTCGCGCAGGGCGACGGTTTCGAACGGGTGCGGGTTCATAGTGACCTCCAAAATTTTTTCGGGTGCGGGGTATCAATAAACGCGTGACGGTTGCTACGAAACCGTCACCAACATCTTCAGCGTTTCGTCGTTTATCCTGTTCGCGTCGATTTGCCATTTATTCGCGAGGTATTCCGCCAGTTTTTCCCGCACAGCCTCGCCGTAGTCGGGCAGACTGTCGCCGCGGCGCAAATACTCCCTCACGACCCGCCGTTCTTCTTCGGTCAGCTTGATATGGGAAAATTCCGGCGGGATTTCGTAAATGCCCGCGCTTTCAGCGAAAGCCGCCGCCATCGGAAACCCGCCCCGTTTTTCATAATGCTCCGAAACCACCACCGTCCCGGCTGCCATATCGCCGAGGCGTTTATTTTTTTTAGAGAAAAAAATACTGAACAACCCTATGTACATCATGTCAAGCGCCGTGCGGAACAGCCCGCGCACTACCGACTGGGTAAAGCCGACTGGCTGCCCGTTGTCGCGTATCACCCGCAGGCTGAAAACCTTCTTGCCGACGGACTGCCCGTTCATCAGCATTTCGCAGACAATAAAATACCCGAACTGGATGACGAAGCACGCGATAACCACGAACGCAAGCGTAAAACCGCTCGCGTCGGTGATGGTATAAAGGCTGCGCCCGTCAATGCCGAACAGCACGATACCGATTACCGCGATGCAGGCGAGAAGCTGCAATAAAAAATCGATTATAAACGCCGCGAGCCGCGAACCGACTCCGGCAAGCCGGTATTCCACTTCAATGTTGGCGGGGGTGATGACGGTGACGGTTTTCATAGGCAGGCTCCTGAGTAAGAATTAGAATGGTTGCCGCGTTTATGGAACTTTTCGCGCGTTGGGGAATTATGGCGATACTGAACGATGGAGTTTACACAAAGTTTTCCATTTCTCCGTGTCCGGGTACTTTTGCTCAACATACTTCCAAACAACCGTTCCCAGTCCTTTATTCTGATAATCCGGGTCGAGAAACATGTTGCCCAAATAATTTTCATTGTTTTGGTTAATCCAAAGCGCTATTGCACCGATGTACGTACCGTCTTTCGAGATAGTAAATGCGCTTACGCCTTCATGCAGATACCATTCTCTCATGAAGTCGCCATTGTCGTATCCGGGAGGTCCGCCGCTGTTTTGCCCCAAGTGTATGCGGGTGTCCTCGTCAAACGCCCTTTTCATAATATCGCTTAGCTTGAGAATATCACTTTCTACAAAGCGCTCAAACGTTAAACCCATAAAACTTTCCATAATTTCTTCCCTTCAATTACAAATACTGTTCCTTAAGCATTTATGAAACGCAACTGCATATTCGCGTTGGGGAATAGGGCGGACGGATGAAAGATATCACATTACAAGCTTAAGAATTTGGTTAGCTATCCTGACACATTCTTGCGCGTCGTCTTTTGTTGTTTCTGTGGGGATGTCTGCGGGATAACGTGTTTCAATATAAAACTGGTTTAAGAATGCGCTTTCTTGTACCGCAATCCTGAACTTATTATCTACTTCAATAGCCTTTCTGCATAAATAAACTAAGCTATGCCCATCTATGAGTTCTTGCTTGTTTTTTAAGATAAAGCCTTTAAATGCTTTTTCAACTGCTTGCTGACAAAGAAAAGCGATTACAGCGTTGCTTCCGTTATTCGTTAATAGTATTTCAGCAGATTCAACTTCCTCAGCAGCTTTGGCAAGCCAATCGGTGTATCTTGTACTATCAGCCATAAAGCAACATACCCTCCCTGTTTATTTTATATGCAAAGCTTGTCTTATCTAAAAGACAGCTTTCCCATTCGTCAGGTGTATATAGCAGCAAATCGAACGGTCTGTCGGCTTCAATACGCATGTACATTTCCGTTAAAAGTGTACGCTTATCGTTGGTATTCATCACAACGCAAAGATCAATGTCGCTGTTAATTTCCGCAGAACCCTGCGCCTGAGAACCGAAAAGCAACAAACGCTTGGGAAGATACATGCCGATCAATTGCTTTGTGATGTTTTCAATATCAATAGTTGCTCTCATATTTACCCCTCTTATTATTCACCCATACCGCTCTCA
>JAISWA010000056.1 GCA_031271275.1 Clostridiales bacterium
CCGGCAGGGGTATGGGCCGACGTTCTTTTTTTGCCGTGTCCGTAACTGTGACGTAGAATGGGTCCAGATTATAAACCAGCTTTCAGGAGGGGCCAGTCTATAAACATCATCTTCATTGCGGACATGCACCCATTATAATATTTTATTCTTTTACTGCAATCGAATAGCTTTTGTTATTATTACATGGAACGTATTAGTTGTGTTAAGGGAATAAAAGTAAAACCGAAACTGCATTTTATTCAAGAATTATCGTAAGCGTGTCCCGGTCGGGACCGGGTTCTACAAACATAAAGCTTTCCACGTATTGGCCGCCCGGCCTCAAGTCCCACACAAACTGCAAATCCCGCTGCCAGTCATAATCAAAGGTCAGATGGTCGTCCACCCACAGGCTGATACTCCTATCCCCCGTTTCACAAGCGGCGGTTACGATTCGCTTCACATCATTTAAGTCCTTTGCCCGCATCCCGCGGTTGAAATACATATTGTACGATTCAGAATCCGCCGGGGGTAGCCCTATGTTGACGGGCCGATGCTGCGGGTAGCGCGTCATCTGTTCGTCGGTCAGGTTAAAGTAGGTGTACTGTATCGTACCGATCAAATCCGTCTCGCTGCTGTCCCATGTGACGTCGAGATGGCAGTATCTGCTGCCGAGTTTCACCAAATTCCACGCGTGGGTATCGCTGTGGACGATGTAATTTTCCACCCCGGAAAGCGTAAGCAACAGCCATGCGGCGTTGGCGTAGCCCTCGCACACCGCCGTACCGTTAAACAGTGCGCCGTAGGCGGTGTATGGAGTGATATCCTCCGAAACGATGCCGCTTAGTCTTTTTTCTTCGGCTTCTTCATCGAAGCGCACGTTTATGCACAGGTAATCGTGGATCAGTTTTTCCTTTTCATAATCCGTCAGCTTGTCGGGAATATTCTTCTTTACAAAAGCGCGGCATTCGCTTAACACTTTCGCCTGCCGGGGCGAAAGTTTCGCTTCAAAACTTGGGTTCTCAATAGCTTTCCGGATGGCGTAGACCTCACCGTACTCAAATTCCCAAATAATACGAATATCCCGTTGCGAACGGGCGCTGGTCAATTCCCATTTGGAAACGCCCGCAAAGTCAAACTCTTCCACGAACTTATCCAAATCAAAATCCGCGTCTTCAATATACACGGTAAGCGTCTCGTCCATATTTTCAATGGCGACCCGCAGGGAATCTTCCAATTCGCCCGCTGACGCGTAAACTTCAACCGATGCCGCCGCCGTAAATACAATAAATAACGCCGCCAGTAAAACGGCGGCGTATCTTTTAAACCTATTTAACATCCCATCACCCGCTCCGCGATCTGCACCGCGTTTGTGGCCGCGCCCTTGCGCACGTTGTCCGCCACCACCCACAGGTTAAGGCTGTTTTCGAAACTTTCGTCCCGCCTTACGCGCCCCACGTACACCAGGTCCGTTCCGGCGGCGGTTATGGGCATGGGGTAGACATTGCGCGCCGGGTCGTCCTGCAGGCGGACGCCGGGGGCTTCCGCCAACAACTTCCGCGCTTCCGCGAGGTCGAAAGCTTTCTCGAAACTGACGTTAACGGAAAGGGAATGCCCCGTAAACACGGGAACCCGCACCGTCGTAGCCGTAGCCTTGATTTCCGGCGCGTGAAGCATTTTTTTCGTCTCGGCAATCAGCTTGGCTTCCTCGCCGGTGTAGCCGTCTTCATAAAAACGGTCTATGTGGGGTATCACATTGTACGCGATGGGGTAAGGGAAATGCTGCGGCGCTTCGCCTTTGACCGTGCGCTCCAAGTCCTCCCAACCGCCCACCCCCGCGCCGGAAACCGACTGGTAAGTGGAAAAGACGATACGCTTTACGGTGTACGCCTTGTGCAGCGGGTTAAGCGCCACCACCGCGGGGGCGGCGCAGCAGTTGGGGTTTGCGATAATGCCCTTGTGCAGCGGGATATCCTCCCCGTTTACCTCGGGAACCACCAAGGGCACTTCCGGGTCGAGCCGCCACGCGGAGCTGTTGTCCACCACCACGCAGCCTTTTTTCGCGGCGATGGGGGCGTATTCCCTGCTGACTTCCGCTTCCACGCCAAAAAGCGCCATGTCTATGCCCCGGTCAAAAACGCTGTGCGTAAGTTCCTCGATAGCCAGTTCCCCGCCCTTGAAACGGACGGCGCGCCCGGCGGAACGCGCCGAGGCGAACAGGTACAGCTTGCTGAGCGGCGTGTTCCGCTCCTCCAATATTTTTATAAAATTTTGACCGACCATGCCGGAAGCCCCGACGACGGCGCAGGAAAAGGGTTTCATGCCTGCCTCCCCTTAATCTCGATATTGTTGTTGATAAATTTGTCATGCACCGTGTTTGCCGCCAAGTCGGCGGCGTGGGCGTCTATTAATACGGAAATTTTAATTTCCGAGGTGGAAATCATATTGATGTTAACGCCGCAGTCGTACAGCGCCTCAAACATCATGGACGCGACGCCCGGGTTGGAAGCCATTCCCGCGCCTACCACGGAAAGCTTGCAGATGGTGTCGTCATAGCTCACCATGTCGAAGCCGATTAACTCCCGGTTGGCGTCGAGTATGTCGAGGGCGGGTCTCAGGTCCGCCTTGGTTACGGTGAAGCTGATGTCTTTGGTGTTATTGCGCCCTATGGACTGTAATATGATGTCTACGGAAATTTTATCCTTCGCTAACAGCGAAAATATTTGATACGCCATCCCCGGTCTGTCCAACACGCCCATTACCGAAATACGCGCCACGTCCAAATCCACCGCCAGGCCGCTCACATGATTTTTCTCCACGGTACTTCCCTCCTTGTTTACCAAAGTGCCTTCCGCTTCCGACATACTGGAGCGCACCACCAACTTTATCCGGTAGCGTTTCGCCATTTCCACGGAACGGTTGTGCAGCACCCGCGCCCCCAGCGACGCAAGCTCTATCATTTCGTCGTAGCTTATGCAGTCGATTTTTTTCGCGTTTTTTACGCTGCGCGGGTCGGCGGTGTAAACGCCGTCCACATCGGTGTAAATTTCGCAGTAATCCGCGCCGAGCACCGCCGAAAGCGCCACCGCCGTAGTGTCCGACGCGCCGCGCCCCAGGGTGGTAAGGTCGCCGTAGCGGTTGACCCCTTGGAACCCCGCCACCAACACGAGGTTGTTGCGCTCAAGCTCGGCGGTGCTTCTCTCGGGCTCGATGGATTTTATCCGCGCGTTGCCGTACTTGCTGCTAGCGTGTATGCCCGCCTGTATGGCGTTTAGGGAGATTGCCGGGGAACCGAGCTTGTGAAGGGCGATGGCCATAAGCGCCACGCTCTGCTGCTCGCCGGTGGCGAGGAGCATATCCAGCTCCCGCTTACTGGCGCCGGGGTTAAGCTCGTTGGCCTTCGCGAGCATTTCGTCGGTGGCGTCGCCCTGCGCCGAAAGCACCACCACCACCTGATTGCCCGCGTTAAAAGTTTTGGTAATTCTTCTTGCCACATTCATAATACGTTCGGCGTTCGCCACCGACGAACCGCCGTATTTTTGCACAATCAGCAAACAGAATCGTTCCTTCCATATTGTTTACGTTTGTTGTCATTCTGAGCCGCAGGCGAAGAATCTTTGCGTTACGTTTATCGGATTCTTCGCTGCGCTCAGAATGACCTGTTTAAAGTTGATCGGCATGACCTCTTTAAAGTTGCTTGGGTATTTCCAACGCCGCGCCGCGGGTGTCGGGGGTTATCCAACCCACGTCCCACCGGTGGGGGAGCTGTTCCGTAAAGGGTTTTATTTTTTTGACAAAATCTCCGTCGGCGGTCATGGCGAGCAGGGACGGCCCCGCGCCGCTAAGCACCACATTATACGCGCCGTAGGCGGGGGCCTCGCGCATTATTTCCGCCATTCCGGGAACCAAGTCCTGCCGGAAGGGCTGATGCACGCGGTCTTCCAACGCGGCGGAAAGCTTCTCAAAGTCGCCCGTCGTCAGCGCGGCGACCAACAGCGCGGCGCGGGACGCGTTAAATATCAAGTCGCGCCTCGCATACTGGGGCGGAAGTACCGCCCTTGCCTTCTTGGTGGCGAGCTTAAACGTCGGGATAAACACCGCGAATTTTAAACCCGTAACCCACGGGCCTTCCACCTTGCTGTAGACCAAGCCGTTATCGGTCATTACGCCCACGGTCATGCCACCGGCGAGGGCGGGGGTGGTGTTGTCGGGGTGGCCTTCGATACGGGCGGCAATGTCGATTAACTTTTCCAAGGGCATGTTCCGTCCGGTAAAATGGTTCGCCGCCAACAGCCCTGCGGTAACGCACGCCGCGCTGCTGCCAAGCCCCCGGTCCATAGGGATGTAGTCTTCCTGGGTAATGGTAAAGGGCGGGATGGGTTCCCCCGCCAAACGGTAAAAATAAGAAATGGATTTATAGATGAGGTTTGACTCGTCCGTCGGCACGCCCGCGACGGGTTCCCGGTACCAACTGAGCGTTTCGTTGCCGGGGGCGCGGGGCTTTGCGCGTATGGTTAAAGGACGCCCGTCAGGGCTGCCCGTTTCTATTTCCACATAATTATATAAGCTGAGCGCTACCCCTATGCTGTCGAAGCCGGGGCCCAAGTTGGCAGAGGTCGCCGGAATTTTTATGCGTATCATTGCCGCCTCAAATCGTCGGAAAATTTTTAGTCTTCATTTTTCAAAAGTACGGGTTCATACAGCCGCAAGACCGATTTTACGCCCGCGATTCCGGGCGAAGCGGAGAGCCGTTTTACCCGTTCATAGGAATCTTTTTCGGTTTCGCCGGCGGAAAGCCAGGTAAGCTGGCGCGGGTGCCCGGGGAGTTCGCAAACCGGTTCGGGGCTGCCGTATAACGCGTTAACCGCTTCGAAAGCCTTCGCTTTATCCTCATATGCTATGCGTATCATCCGCCGTTTGACATATCCCGAAAGCGGAAGCACGGGTTCCCGCTCCCGCGACCAACTGTGCATAATATGCCGGTGCAGGTGCTTTGCCACGTCCACAATATCGCTGACCACCGCGCCCGCCGTGGGAAGCTTCCCCGCGCCCCGCCCGAAGAACATAACGTTGTCCGTCACCTTCGCCTGCACCAATACGCCGTTGAACACGTCCGTCACATTGGAAAGGGGGTGTTGGTGGTGAACGAGCATCGGCGCGGTCAGCGCCTCCACCCCGCCGGGAACGACGCGCCCGTCCACCATCAGTTTAATCTGGTGGCCGAACGCCCGCGCGAAGTCGAAGTCGGCGCGGTGCAGACCGGTAATCCCTTCCGTTTCAATTTCGCGGTAATCCACCTGCCTGCCCGTGGCAAGGGAAAGCAGAATCGCCAACTTGCGGCAGGCGTCGTAGCCCTCCACGTCGTTGGCGGGGTCTTTTTCCGCGTAACCGAGACGTTGGGCGTCCGCCAACGCTTCCGCGAAAGTTTTGCCGAAGGCGCTCATATGGGTGAGGATGTAGTTGGTGGTTCCGTTTAAAATGCCGGCGACGGCGACGACTTCGTCCGTGGTAAGCGCGAGGTTCATGGGTCGCACGATGGGGATTCCCCCGCCCACGCTCGCCTCGAACATAAAGTTAAGCTCCCGCTCCCGGGCGATGGAAAGCAGCTCCGCGCCGTGGTTTATCACCAGTTCTTTGTTGGAAGTGCAGACATGCTTGCCCGCGAGCAGCGATTGTTTTACGAAAGTATACGCCGGCTCAAGCCCGCCCATTACCTCCGCCACGATTTGAATTTCCGGGTCGTTCAAGATATCCTCGAAGTCATGGGTCAGCAGCGCCGAAACCGGGTCCCCCGGAAATTCCCGCAAATCCAACACGCGCTTGACGGTGATGGCGTCGCCCGCTTTTTTTTCGATATGCGCCGCATTGCGCCGAAGCACCTGCGCGACGCCGGAGCCGACCACGCCGTACCCGAGAATGGCGATTTGCACCATTGAATCACGCTCCAGAGAATGCCGTAATGGAAGGAATTTATCATATAATAAAGAGATAGGCAAATAATACGCGTTCCCACTTTCAGAAACAGGCAAGCTGAGATATACTATAAAACTATATTGTCAACACGCCCCAAACTTAAACCTGTGCTTCATGCGCTGATAGGGTTTGTGTGATGTGTATATCATAGACATCTGGGAGGCAACAAAATGAAATCATCAAAAAAGCTGTCGCTTGTTTGTTACGGAATTACTGCAATTGTATATCTTTTAATTCTTATAGGCGGAACACTCGGTTCTATTACCGGTCAGGAGATGGGGTTTGCTGTTCTTACTTTTTATATGATAATGCCGGTCGTTTCCTTTGTTAACGCTTTGATTCTGGGGCTGAAGAACGCTTATCGAAAATGGCTGTACCCTATTGTTTTTGGCGCGCTTGCCTTTGTTATACCGTGGGTAATTTTTGGCGCGCCGGATATATTCTGCCTGTTCTTTTCCTTTATCCCCGCTGAAATCGGTTTGGGGATAGGGGTGTTAATTTATAAAGCGCGTACCCGCAAAATGACAGGAAAGCGGAAGTAACATCCTGACAGGGGGTGACTGTCGATGAACACGGAACTACCCCTGCCGTTGTCCCCGGCGGCGAAGGCTATCTTTTAATGAACTGGCTGAGTTTGGGACTGCTTTTTGCGCTGTGCGTCCTTTCCGTTGCACGCACTCCAAGCGAAGGAACAACCCGGCGAGTGACGTGTGAGCGGAGCGAAACAGGAACGAGCGAGTTGATTCCTTCGCGATGAGAGACGTATAAAAAAGGTGGCGCAGGGATTAAGACCTTCGAAGGTTTTTTTCGCGATGAGAGACGCATAAAAAAGGTAAACGCCCGGTTTTTTTAACCATAAGCAATACACCATAAATAAATATAGGAGGAATTTTTTTGATTGCGAAAGGCACGGTTTTTAAATACGGCAACAACGTGGACACCGACGTAATAATCCCGGCGCGGTATCTTAACGCTTCCGACGCGGAGACGCTCGCCGCGCACTGCATGGAGGACATCGACGGGGAATTTGTAAAAAAGGTAAAACCGGGCGACATTATCGCTGCCGGTACGAATTTCGGCTGCGGCTCGTCCCGGGAACACGCGCCCATCGCCATAAAGGCTTCGGGTATTTCCTGCGTTATCGCCGAAACTTTCGCGCGGATTTTTTACCGCAACGCCATCAACATCGGGCTTCCCATACTGGAATGCCCCGAGGCGTCCCGGGCGATAAAGCCCGGCGACACGGTGGAAGTGGACTTTGAAAACGGGGAAATCCGCTGCAATGATAAAACCTACAAGGCCGCGCCGTTCCCGCCGTTTATGCGGGAAATTATCGCGGCGGGCGGGCTGATTAACCGGGCGAAGGGGGCGGCGAAATGAGCGGCGTACAAAAAATCGCGCTGATCCCCGGCGACGGGATAGGCCCGGAGGTCACGGCTGAAACCGTAAACATACTCAGCAAAGTAGGGGAGTTGTACGGGCATCAATTTATTTTTACGGAGCTTCCCGCGGGGGGCTGCGCCATCGATAGCTTCGGCGAGCCGCTGCCCCAAAGCACCATCGACGAATGTAAAAAGAGCGACGCGGTAATACTCGGCGCGGTGGGCGGTTGGAAGTGGGATAACCTTCCCGGGGATAAGCGGCCCGAGCGCGCGCTGCTCGGCTTGCGGGGGGAATTGGGCTTATACGCCAACCTTCGTCCCGCCCTGCTGCATAAGGAGCTTAAACACGCCTGCCCCCTGCGCGCGGATATAGCCGAGGGCGGCATTGATATTATGGTGGTGCGGGAACTCACCGGCGGGATGTACTTCGGCGACCGGGGAAGGAAGGAAACGGCAAACGGCGGCCAAGCCGCGTGGGACACGGAGATGTACAGCGTAAGCGAAGTGCGCCGCATTGCGGAAACTGCCTTCAATATCGCCCGCAAGCGCAGCCGCCGCGTCACCAACGTGGACAAGGCGAACGTGCTCGAATCTTCCCGGCTTTGGCGGGAAACCGTACTCGAGGTCGCGAAAAATTTCCCGGACGTGGCGTTGGACCATATGTACGTGGACAACGCTTCCATGCAATTAATCCGCGACCCCCGGCATTTCGACGTAATCGTCACCACCAACATGTTCGGGGATATTTTGTCCGACGAGGCGAGCCAGATAACCGGCTCCATAGGAATGCTGCCTTCCGCGAGCCTCGGCGACGGCGGGCCGGGGCTGTTCGAGCCTATACACGGCTCCGCGCCGGATATCGCCGGGAAGGATTTGGCAAACCCCGTCGCCGCGATACTTTCCGCCGCGATGATGATGCGCTACGCCTTCCACTGCGAACGGGAAGCCGCCGCCATAGAAAACGCCGTGACCCGCGTGTTGGAACAGCGTTACCGTACCGGGGATATTTTTTCGCCGGGGATGAGGTCTGTCGGGACAAAAGAAATGGGCAGGCTTATTGCCAATGAGATAAATTAAACGATAGGAGTATGGTATGAATATCAGATTTGAGCAAACCCAAAACCCAAAACCGAAGCCGCCGCAGGACGCGCTGTTCTTCGGCAAGTATTTTACCGACCACATGTTTGTTATGGAATACGACGAGGGCAAAGGCTGGCACGACCCGGCGATTGTGCCTTACGCGCCTATTTCCATGGACCCCGCGAGCATGGTGCTGCATTACGGGCAGGCGGTGTTCGAGGGGTTGAAGTGCTACCGCGCGGGGGACGGGAGGCTGCTGCTGTTCCGGCCCGAGCGTAACTTCGCGCGGCTGAACAAGTCCGACGAGCGCGTGTGTATTCCGCATATCGACGAAGAAATCGCGCTTAAAGCGCTGACGGAGCTTATCAAAGTCGAAAAGGACTGGGTACCGTCCGCGGAAGGCACCTCCCTTTATGTCAGGCCGTTTACCTTCTCCACAGAGGCCCATGTGGGCGTGCATCCTTCCGGTTCGTACAAGTTTGTAATCATACTTTCGCCGGTGGGGGCATATTATCCCGAAGGGCTTAACCCGGTCAAAATTTATATCGAGGACGAATATGTCCGCGCGGTAAAGGGCGGGCTCGGGTTTACCAAAGCGGCGGCAAACTACGCCGCGAGCCTTCGCGCTCAGCAAAAGGCAATTGAGCTCGGTTATACGCAAGTGCTTTGGCTAGACGGGGTCGAACGGAAATATGTGGAGGAAGTCGGCACGATGAACGTGTTCTTCATTATTAATGACGAGATAGTTACGCCGTCCCTTGAAGGCAGTATCCTTCCCGGCGTGACCCGGGACAGTACCATAGCGCTTGCGCGCAGTTGGGGCGTGAAGGTCACGGAGCGCCGCATAGCCATAGACGAAGTGTATTCGGCGTATGAGGACGGTTCGCTGAAGGAAGCCTTCGGCACCGGCACCGCGGCGGTAATCTCGCCCATCGGGGAATTTAACTGGGCGGGGCGGAAGTTCCGCGTCGCCGACGGCGGAATCGGGGAAATTTCCGCGCGTCTCTATGAGGAACTCACGGGCATACAATACGGTAGGTTGGAAGATAAATTCGGTTGGGTGAAGGAAGTTTTGTAAACAATTTTGACGTATTGTCGTTTCATGTTAGAATATGCATGGAATTATATTTGATTTAAAAGGGCGAATATTATGAGGAGTACGTTATTAATCGTAGACGACGTGGATATCAACATAGAAATGCTCAAGGAAATTTTAGCGGACGAGTATAACATCGAGACGGCGCAGGGCGGCGGGGAAGCGATAGCGCAACTGCAGCTTACCAAACCCGACTTGGTGCTGCTCGATTTGTACATGCCTGAAATAGACGGGTTTGCTGTTTTAAAATTTATGAAATCCCGGGAAGAACTCAAGGGTATACCGGTAATTTTTGTGACGGGGGAACACGACGAAGCGGCGGAAGAAAACGGCCTGGCCCTCGGCGCGGTGGATTATGTGAAGAAACCCTATAACGCTTCCGTGGTTTCCGCCCGCGTCCGCAACCACGCCGACCTTAAGGCGTACCGCGACAAGTTGGAGGAAATGGTGCAGGAGCGGACGCTGCAGTTGGAGCAGCGTTCCAAAGAGCTTGCCGACGCCAACGAAGCGATCATCATGGGCATGTCGCTGATGTCCGAAAGCCATGACAAGGTGACCGGCGCGCATATCGGGCGAATTAAAGAGTTTACGCGGATGGTCTCCGATTATTTGCTGACGGAGCATCCCGAGGTGATAACGCCGAAACTGGCGAACGAAATTATCATGTATTCCCCTTTGCACGATGTGGGCAAGATCGCGATCACCGACACCATATTAAAAAAGACCGGCGTGCTTAC
>JAISWA010000066.1 GCA_031271275.1 Clostridiales bacterium
GCCCGCGGGTAGCAATAATATCCCCGTTGTTATACAATTGCGTTGTTATTCAGTATTTGAATTTAAATGAGACAGGGGGATCTCAGATGATTAAAACACAGTCCGCGTGGACTGTCGAAGTGGACGACGGGGAACTTGCCATAAAGGAAATAAAATCCCGGTTGGACCTTAACGGGTTAGGGCGAAACACCATCGGCATTGTGGCGTGTCATTATGAATTTGTGCTGTCTGGGGTTTTAAAGGCGGTATGCGACGCGCTGCCCTTTGAAGTGGCGGGCGTCATATCTTCGTCGCAATCGGTTAACGGGAAAACCGGTTCGCTGCTGCTTACGCTGATGGTGCTGACCGGCGACGGCGTGGAGTTTGTCACGGCGCAGACGCCTTCCCTGCAAACGGAACCGGAGAAGGCGATTACGGAAACTTACGAAAGCGTTCGCCGTAAGGAACGGCCCGCGCTTATATTTACCTTCGCGCCGTTTATGTTACAGAACGCCGGCGACGATTACGTGAATATACTCACCCGAATATCCGGCGGCGCGCCGTGCTTCGGTTCGTTGGCGGTGGACGACACGGAGGATTACTCCAACTGCTTCATGGTTAACAGCCGGGGCTATTTCCGCGACGAAATGTCCATGGTTCTCGTCTACGGCGATATCTCGCCGAAATTCTTCATCGCGAATATTTCCGACAATAAAATCCTCGACGCGACCGCGGTCGTGACCAAAAGCGCCGGCCCCCTGATCATGGAAGTCAACGGGCGGCCCATAACGGATTTCTTTGAAAATTACGGGCTGATTAAAGCCGCCGAAACGCAGTACGCCCTGTCTACGCTTCCGTTCCTGCTCGATTATAACGACGGTTCGCCCAAAGTATCCAAGATTTTTGTGGGGCTTACGCCGGAGCGGTACGCCATATGCGCGGGGGCCGTTCCGCAGGGCTGCACGCTTTACGTCACGTCGTCGGACAAAGACGACGTGCTGTTTACCACGGGCGAGGTGATGGGGCGCTTGTTGGGCGAAGCCGGAAATATTTCGGGTATGCTCGCCTATTCATGCATCTCGCGGGGCATGGCGCTTGGTGCCGAGCAATTTAGCGAAATGGATTTGGTGACGGAAAAGATAGGCGGCAGGTTTCCGTTTATGGTTGCGTATTCCGGCGGGGAAATCTGCCCGACCCGGGTGACGGGCAGCGGAGCGGTCAACCGTTTCCACAACAACGCGTTCGTCGTGTGCCTGTTCTGATGGATACGCCCCGCCCGGAAGATTTACGCGGCGAGAACAGGGAGCTCCGGCTTGAGATAAAAAAGCTGGAGCGGGAGCTTCGCGTTTCCAAAAGCTACCTGGACAAAGTAATCAAAGCGTCCGAGGGCAAGGATACCCTCGGCAAAGCGCTTATGGAAGCAAACGCAAAGCAGCGGGCGTATACGGACATGCTGCTTAAAAGCTGCCCCAACATCATTATTTTGCTTGACGCGGACGGCAATTTTGTCATGTGTACCGACGCGTTCCTTTCGGAAACCGGCACGCCCAATTTTAATTATATCAAGGACAAAAATTACCTTGAGGTACTGGGGCAATATTTCAGCGCCGATAGCATGGAAATATTTCGGGAAACGGTGGACAGGGCGCTTTCTTCAGACGAGACGGCGGGGTTCAACCTGTGGGCTGACTTCGCGCTTAACGGCGAGAGGCGTTTTTATTCCGTGGAAATGCGCAGAGCCGGCGCCGGTTTAAGCGGAGACGCTGAAATCGTCGCCGGCGTTTTAATTGTCATGGTAGACCTTACCGACGTGATGCGCGAGAAGCAGCGGGCGGAGTCCGCCAACCGCGCCAAGTCCGATTTCCTCGCTGCCATGAGCCACGAGATACGCACGCCGATGAACGTGATTCTGGGGTTGGGGGAAATGTTGGAACGCTCCGACGTTACGGGCAGCAACCGCCGGTATGTTTCGGATATCCGGAAATCGGCGAACGCGCTGCTTTCCATCATCAACGACATCCTTGACTTCTCGAAGATAGAAGCGGGCAGGATGGAACTTTCCGCCGCAAATTACAACCTTCCGCTGCTGCTCGACAGCATTTCGTCCGTGTTCACGCTGCTTTGCCGGGAAAAGGGGATTGAGATGACCCACCTCTTTGACGCCCGCCTTCCGGAAACCGTATACGGCGACGAAGGGCGGCTGCGGCAGGTGCTGACCAATTTGCTTTCCAACGCCGTAAAATATACCAAGCAGGGCGGGGTAACGCTGCGCGCCTGGGCGGAAAACGGCACGCTGCGGTTTGACGTTACCGACACGGGCATAGGGATTAAGGACGTGGACACGGAAAAGCTTTTTAAACCTTTCGAGCAGTTGGACGCCATCAAAAATAAAAACGTGGTCGGCACCGGGCTCGGGCTTGCGATCACGTATAATCTTTGCAAATTAATGGGCGGCTCCGTCTGGCTTGAGAGCGAATACGAGAAGGGCTCGGTATTTTCCGTCCGGCTTCCCTATACCGCGGCAAAACGGGAAGAAAAAACCGACGAGCCCGCAATCGGGGAATTTTCCGCAAGCGAAGCGCGGGTGCTCGTGGTGGACGATATTGACATCAACCTTTCGGTTGCGGAGGAATTGCTCAGTATATTTGATATCAAACCCGATTTGGCGCAGAGCGGGGAAGAAGCGCTGCGCAAAGCCCGGGAAAAAGAATACGACATCATTTTTATGGACCATATGATGCCGCAAATGGATGGGATGGAAGCGACGCGGTATATCCGCAAAATGGGCGGCTCACGCGCCGCCGTTCCAATCATCGCGCTTACCGCGAATATAATCAGCGGAATGGATCAGTTATATTTGGAAAACGGGATGAACGATTTCCTGCCGAAACCTCTTGAGATACCCGCGCTAAGCGCCTGTTTAAGCAAGTGGCTGCCCGCGCGGGTTATGGCAACCGCTATAACTTAATGTCTATGCCCCCGCCGCTCTGCGGCTGTGTTTCCTGTATCATTTCCACGAGCTGCGCGCCTGTCTGCTCCATTTGGTCCATTGTCTTTTTCAGCATGGAAACGCCGTGCTGCTGCTGTGTTTTCGCCTGCGACATTTGAATCGAAAGCGCCGCTATACCCATGTCCATTGCCAATAACCCCCTGTTTTTATCGTAAATTCCTTCATAAGCTGTATCGGCAGAAACCGGTTCCCACATCAGTATAATAATTTGCGGTTAAGAGCGCCACCGCCTCCACCTTCCCCGTCTGGGGGAACATGTCCACCGGCTGTACTTTTTCCAACCCGTACCCGCCTTCCCGTAAAAGCTTTATATCCCGGGCGAGCGTAGCCGGGTCGCAGGAAATATAAATCACCTTTGGAATACGCGCGAAAGAAACCGCGTCGAGCAGCGCGCGCCCGCAGCCCTTGCGGGGCGGGTCAAGGAATACGGCTGAAATATTTTCTTCCGCTTCCCCGCCGTTTTTCCCCCTTATTATTTTTTCCACTTCTTCCTCCGCCGCGCCGCAAACAAACCGCGCGTTTTTTATGCCGTTTTGCTCTGCGTTGTAAACCGCGTCGTCCACCGCCTCCCCCACGATTTCCACTCCGTAAACGAAACGCGCCTGCTTTGCCGCGTACAGCGCCACGCCCCCTACCCCCGCGTGGGCGTCTATAACCGTTTCGTTGCCCGTGAACCCGCCGAATTTGAGCGCGGTGTCGTACAAAACTTTCGTCTGCGCCGGGTTTACCTGAAAAAAGGAACGCGCCGAAAGCCGGTAAGTGATATCGCCGACGGACTCGCGGATATACCCGTCGCCGGTAAGTACCCGGAAACGGTCGCCGAGTATGACATTGCCGCGCTTTGTGTTGGGGTTGATGATTACCGTGCTCGCCCCCGCGTCCGTAAACAGCTTCGCCAACTCCTTTTCCCAGGGGCAGCGGTCGCCGTTGATAATCAGCGCCGCCATCACCTCGCCGGAACTGAAGCTTGCCTTGACCATAACATGGCGCACTAACCCGGTGTGGGAATTTTCATCGTAGGGCGGTACGCCGTAACGGGACAGGTAAAGCCGCGCCGCTTCCAAAATCGCGGCGTGAGCGGGGTGTTGGATATGGCAGGACGCAACGGGAATGATCTTGTGCGAGCGGGGCGCGTACAAACCGATGCCCTCCCCCGCCGGGAACTGCCCCTTGCCCCGGTAATGGAAAGGCTCCGCCATTCCGAGTACGTCCGCCACCGGAGGGTTTTCCACCTTCCCAATCCTACGCAGCGCGTCCTCCACCATGCGCTTCTTAAAGATTAACTGCGCGGAATACGCGCAGTGCTGAAACTGGCACCCGCCGCAGCGGGAGGCGACGGGACACGCCGGGTCTGCGCGGTGCGGGGAGGGGGTGAGGATTTTTTCAATTTTCCCGTAAGCGAAGCGGGGCTTGATTTTTAATAAACGGACGCGCAAAACATCCCCCGGCAGCGCCCCGTCCACAAACACGGCGAAACCTTCGTGTTTGCCGATGCCAAAGCCGTCGGAATCCACGTCGTCGATGGAAAGCGGAACGACCGCGTTTTTGCGGGGCGGCGCGGTTAATGCGCGGGCATTTCCGAGGCGGCTATCCACAGGATCAAATTCCAAAAACAAGACCTCCATGAGAATGAACTTTTCTTTGCGTTTGGGAATCCGATTTTACTATAAACCCTGCGGGCGGGAAAGGTGGCAAAAATGTCACCTTTCCCGCTTTTTGTTGAAACAAAAGCGCCATGTGTAATATAAAAAGCATTAGAGAAAGGTTAACCAATAAATAAAGGGAGGACGTTGACATGCAATTTGAATTTTCCGACTCGATCGGGGGTTACATAAAAACTTTTGACAGGGAGCGGCGCCGCTTTGTCCTCACCACCACCGACGGGCGGGACTTTACCGTTAAGCTGACCCCCAATATTTACGCGCGTATGGCGCGTAACTTAGGCGAGCCTTATCAGGACGCCAGCGGACAGCTTTACGACCTGCTCGCGCCGGGGCGGTTCCTGTTCGCTTACGGCACCTATTACCCGGACGCGCCGGAAGTGATGGAAGCGCAGTACATAGACTTCCAGGGCAAGGCGTTGGGTAAGTTCCGCTTTGAGGAACCCGACTGGTGGGTGAAGCAGGCCAAAAGCATCGCGGAATTTTTTATCGCCGCCCAGTTCGACAAAGACGGGGACGGCTATAAAATCAATTACGACACCTACCGCACGGAAGTCAGCGTGACGGGGGAACGCCAAAGCACGTTCCGGCAGGAGACGGACACGATTTCCCGGATGGTTTACGGCCTTGCGAGCACCTACCTGCTGACCGGGGAGGAAATTTTCCTGGATGCCGCCGAAGCCGGGACCCGGTACCTGCAAAAGCATATGCGCTTTTACGACACCGACGAAAACGTGGTCTACTGGTATCACGGCATCGACGTAAAGAACGGGCGCGAGACGAAGGTGTTCGCCTCCGAGTTCGGGGACGATTACGAAGCCGTTCCCATGTACGAGCAAATCTACGCGCTAGCGGGGCCTACGCAGACTTACCGCGTAAGCGGCGACCCGTCCGTTATGCGGGACATCAACCTGACCATGGATTTGTTCGAGCGATTCTTTAAAGACAAAGAAAAAGGCGGGTACTATTCCCATATCGACCCCATTACGTTAAGCGCGCATACCCGGTCCCTCGGTAAGAACACCGCCAAAAAGAACTGGAACTCCGTCGGCGACCACGCCCCCGCTTATTTAATCAACCTGTGGCTTGCCACCGGAAGCGGCGCGCACAAAGATTTTCTGGAATATACCGCCGATTGCATTACCCAACGCTTCCCCGATTACGAAAGCAGCCCCTTCGTTAACGAGCGTTTCTTTGACGACTGGAGCCGCGACCAGTCATGGGACTGGCAGCAAAACCGCGCCGTTGTGGGGCATAACTTAAAAATAGCGTGGAACCTCATGCGCATTTACAGCATCGTCCCGAAAAAAGAATACGCGGCGCTTGCCGAAAAAATCGCGGCGTTAATGCCCCGGTACGGTATGGACGCCCAACGCGGCGGTTGGTACGACGTGGTGGAGCGCGTCATCAGGGAAGGGGAAACCATGCCCCGTTTCGCGTGGCACGACCGCAAGGCGTGGTGGCAGCAGGAACAGGGCATTCTGGCGTATCAAATCCTGTACGGAATACTTAAAAAAGAAGATTACCTTAAATACGCCCGGGAATCCGCCGCGTTTTACAATACCTATTTTTTGGACCATAACGACGGCGCGGTGTTCTTTAACGTCCTCGCCAACGGCCTGCCCTACGCGCTTGGGACCGAAAGGCTCAAGGGCAGCCATTCCATGAGCTGCTATCATTCCATCGAGTTGGCGTACCTTGCGCAGGTATATACCAATCTCTTGTCCGCGGGCAAGCCCCTCGATTTGTATTTTAAGCCGGTACCCGGCGGTTTCCCCGACGGAATACTGCGGGTTTCGCCGGATATACTTCCCCCGGGCAGTATTAAAATTGCCGCGGTGACCGTTGACGGCGAGCCCTATGACGGTTTCGACGCCCACCACCTGACCGTTAACATCCCCGACGTAAAACACCGCCCGAAAATAAAAGTGACGGTCGAACCGGTACAGGCGTAAGGAGGTATTTATGGAAATCATAAAAAAGAAAGACGGCTCCGCGGATATTTTTAAAATAAACGGACGCCTCGACGTGCTCGGCTCCCAAAAAGCGCAGGACGAAATCATTCCCGCGATACCGAAAGGCGGCAAGCTCATCTTGGACATGACGGACTGTGATTATGTGGCGAGTTCCGGGCTGCGCGTGCTGCTTATCGCCGCCAAGCAGTCCGCCGCGGCGGGGTGCAAGACGGTGCTTGCCGGGGTGCAGCCCATGGTATGGGACGTCATACTTATGACGGGCTTTGAGGATGTGTTAGAGGCTTACCCGACGCAGAAAGATGCGCTAAGCAGCCTCTAAAAACGCAAAATCGCGTTTGACCTGTGGTTACCGCGGCAAAATATGGGGAAAACTTAACTGTCGCGCAAAAAAATATAGGAGGATTTTTTATGCAGTTTATTCAATCAACCGGCGAAAACACCGTCGTCACCTTAAAAGACCGGCTGGATTATTCCACCGCCGCGGCACTGATGGAGGAACTTAAAACCCTTGTGGGGCAGGACATTAAACGTATAGACTTCCACTGCGGGGACTTGGCGTACATATCGAGCACCGGCATCCGCTGCATGGTGTTCGTTAAACAAAAAATCGACAAGAACGTGGATTTGGATGTGTGCCTGCACCATGTCCGGCAGGAAGTGAAAGATGTTTTTACACTCAGCGGGCTTGAGGATTATTTTGAATTTGTGGATTAGGGTGGTATTCATTTGAGTACAGCGCGGAACGTATACAGGGCCGACCTTGCCTCCGTACCCGAAATGATGAGGGCGGTGGAGGATAGTTTAACGGGTAAGCCGGAAAAGTTCGCTTATTCCATGAAGCTTATCTGCGAGGAAATCCTTGTAAATATCGTCAGCTACGCCTATCCGGAAATGGAAACGGGGGAGCTGACCATAAACTGGTACGACGATACGGAAAATCAAAGGCTGACTATCGTCTTTGAGGATTCCGGCGCGCCTTTTAACCCGCTGCTGAAGGAATCCCCCGACCTGTCCGTGCCTATGGCGGAGCGCAAAATCGGCGGCCTCGGGATTATGATGGTGCGCGAGTTGTCGGACGCCGTCCGGTACGCCTATGAAAACGGGAAAAATATCCTTACCGTTGAAAAAAATTATGGGGATTGATTTTCAGCCGCTCACGCTAAAACATAAAAGCACCGTGGAAAAATATATGTTCCCCTTCGGCGAAGGCTCCTGTCAGCACTCGTTTACCGGCATGTTTTACACCAACGACAAATACGCCCACGCCGTGTGCGAAACGGAAGGCGCTTTGCTTGTGCGCCGGGAAAAACTCGGGGACGAACGCTTCCGCGTTTATCTTATGCCCATGGGGCAGGGGGATATAGCGCCTGCCCTCAAGAAGCTGCGCGCGGACGCGCGGGCTCATTCCGCGCTAATCAAGTTGGAAACGGTTACGGAAAAAGCGAAGGATATGATGGAGGCTCGCTTTCCCGGTATGTTTATTACCGAGGAAGCGCGTGATTACGCGGAGTACCTGTATTTTACGGATAAACTGGCAGAACTGCCCGGCAGTTCCCTGTCGGGCAAGCGGCGGGACGTGAACCACTTTTGGCGGCGGTACGAAGGCCGCATACGGATAAAAGACATGGCGGCGGAAGACGCCGGAGAAGTGCGGGCGTTTCAGTCCGCGTGGCTTAAAGAACGCGAGGGGCGGGAAGATTTTTGCCACCTGCTCCGCGAAGACGCCGCCGTCGCCCGGGGGTTGGAAAATTTCAACGCCTTAGGGCTGCGCGGAATACTGCTTTATGTGGACGGCGCGCTCAGGGGGTTCGCCTACGGCGCGCAAATATCAAACGACACTTTCGATATCATGGCGGAAAAAGGCGACACGCGAATCAAGGATATTTACAGGGTCTTGAACATGGAAAATGTGCGGCGCTGCTGCGCCGGTCTGCGCTACGTGAATTATGAGGAGGATATCGGTCTGCCGGGGCTTCGCAAGTTAAAGCTTTCCTATAAACCGGATATCTTAATGAAAAAATACATAATGAAAGAAGCGGCGGGCGTTGAATAAACTGGAAGCCGGGGTTTCACTGGTTATCATCACTTTTTTCGCGGGCGTGCAATATCCGTTTTTATCCGGCGTCGTTGCTTCCGTATCGGTTTTCGCGTTCCTGACCGTCACCAACTTCATCGGTTTCCTGATTATCCTTGCCGCTTTTTGGGGCGAGCTGTTCCGCCTTACCAAAAAGCAGGCGCTTCAAAGCGGTTTGCTCGCGGCGGAGATGCTGATGTTCAACATATTTTCCCTGCTCGGTTCTTCCGGGATGGACCCGTCGGTCACTTCTTTCGCGCTGACGGGTTATTTGCTTTTTATCCCGCTTCTTTATTTTTTGCTGCGGAAAAAAGTACATAGGCGCGCCTTGATTGGAACGGGGGCCGTACTCGCGGGGCTGCTGCTTGCGTTGGAAGCCGACCCCGCGCGACTGTGGGACGCCCGTATTTTACTGTTGCTGATTGCGGGCTTTTTTTTCGCCCTGTATATGGTGACGGTAGAGAAGCTTTGCGTAAACGCCAACCCGTCCATCCTGTCCATGGGGCGTATGTTTTTCGGTTTCGTCTCGGCGCTTGCCTGTTGGACGGCGGAAATACTGATTACCGGCGGCGGGTTCACCGTTCCCGACGCGCCGGGCTTCTGGAACAGCGTGATTTTTATCAGCGTTTTTATCTGCGGCTTTTACTGCGTGGTGCAGATTTACGCCCAACGCTACTTAAGCGCCATGGATGCAGGGTTGATTTTTTCCACCGAAGTTATTTTTACCTTATTGGCGTCGCCGCTGTTGGTCAGGGTCACCGGAGGGACGGCGGAGCCGATCACCGGTTTTAAGCTTGCGGGCTGCGCCATCATTGTCGCCGGGGTATTAATCGCCGGGGGCGTAAAGAGGGGCGCTCATGAAAAATAAGAATACCCGCCTCAAAAACAGGGGGCTTGCGGCGCTGACCGCCCTCATTTATATCCTTGTTCACTTTGTTTTCGGTTTGGGGGACTTCCCCCTGTTTAAAAGCGATGTGGGCCCGAAGAATTTTTTGCCCCTCGCGACGGGGTTGCTTCTCGGGGTCTACGGTTCGGCGGGTACGTTCCTCGGGGCTTTGGCTACGGGGATATTTTCCGGCGAAAGCGCGGTCGCGGTATCGGCTGAAATTATCTTCGCGCTGATCATGTCGGAAGGGGGGCGGCTGCTTTGGTATTCCGGCAAGAAGGCGCGGATAGTCGCGTTAAAGAAAGCCGCCGATTTCGGGCGGTTTATGGGCCTGTCCTTCCTGCTTTCGGCGGTTTGCGCCGGGTTGGGGCTGCTGTCCGGCGGGGCGGTTGAACCCGCTCGGGTGTTTTTTTCTTTTGCGGTATGGAACACGCTGCTTGGTATACCCGTCCTGATACTCACGACTTCTATTTTCTGCGTAACCCCGGACTGCCCGAAGCGGCTTCAAATCAAGCCGGACATAGACGAGCGCCTTCCGCTTACGGTGGAAAGCATCGGTATTTTACACGAAAAAATAGACGGGCTCTGCGCCGAAAAAAAGCTTGACCGCAAGCGGGCGTTCGGGATGCAGAACTGTATCGAGGAATGTGTTTTGCTCATACTGGGCCAACCCTCCTGTAAAAATTTATGGCTGACAGCCCGCGTAAGCGACAGCATTTCCATTGTCATGAAGTACGACGGGGAACGCTGCAACCCGTTGGCGCGGCGCAAAATAGGTGACCAACTGGGCCTGATTATTATCAAGAACCGTGCCCTGCGCGCGTCGCACGGCTATTTCGGCGGCGTAAACAGTTTGCATATTGTGCAATGAAAGGCGTGAAGATATGAAACCGCATACCCGTCACAGGATAAAAATTATAATCCCGCTGATACTGGTAACCGCGCTGCTCGCTGCGGCGGTTGTCAGTATTGCCGGTATGCTCCGTATCGGGAACACGGCGCTGAAGGGAAACGAAAGCCTCGGGGAAAGTATCGGGAACGATATGGCAAGCGTTTTGACATGGGAAGAAGAAACCAGACAATCGGCGCTGCTCGGCGGAAACGCGGCGGTACTTGGCGCAAAGCTTGAAAGCGGTACGCCCCTGAGCGACGCTGCCAACGATATTCTTGACCTTACCTACTGGGGCGAGAAAGCCTATGCCTTCGTGGTAGACGCCCAAGGCGGCATTGTGGCAGCCCCCGGTCAAGCGCCGGGCGGTTATCAAAATATTTTCAACGACGGCTCCGTTTCTTCCCGCAGCGCGGCGGAATACATCCTAAACGCCGAATACGAAGGTTTTATTGTTAAAAGCGGGGACATTTATTATGAGTTCAAGGATTATAATTACATACCGGGGGACGGGGACATTTATTATTTCTATTCCCCCGTTCCCGCCACAAGCTTTAAGCTTGTATCCTATGTTCCCGCCGCGCAAATTACTTCCTATGCCGGTTATGCGCGGGAAGCCATCGCCGCTCAGACGGAAGAAGCGTCAAAACCCGTGGATTCCGTTATGAAAAATTCCGTTATCTTTCTTATCGTGATGTTCGCGGTATTTTTGCTTATCGCGGTCATTTTGGCAAACAGCGTCACACACAGGGCGGTTGGCGCGTTTTCCGCCATAAACCGGGACGCGGGAACCCTTAACGGGGAGGCGGACGCAACCGCGGACCATAAGCGCAAGCGGTTCTCCATTCAAAAGAAGATACAAATGGTTATCCTCGTCATTTCCATCATAGCCCTGCTGTTGGCAACCGCCGTGGGTATTTCCAGTATGCTTAACATACGGCGGGAGGTGCTCGCCGGGAACGAAAGCCTCGGGGAAAAATTCGGAAACGATACGGAAGACCGGTCGATCATAGAGGAAGAAAGCGCTTACATCAACGAGGTTTATGACAACGCGCTGCTTGCCGACGCGAGTTTTAACAAATTTGTCGATTATGTTTCCATGTTTGCAAAATACGCGGAATCCCTGTACGCCGCCCCCGGGGATTTTGTCCCGGTGGATGTGCCGCCTCCGGATAAGGCAAATGAAAACATCCTGTCGCTTCAGCGCGTGCTGTTGGATGAAAGTATCGCGGCCGGGGACGTAATGGACGAACTGGGGCTGCTCGGTAATTTGCGGTACGTATTCGACCCGTTCATTAGGGAAAACAAGCAGTTAATCGCGACCCTGTACGCCGGGACGGAAAGCGGCGTGCTTGTGAGTTACGACGACACCGCGCACCTTGCCGACTCGCCGGGTTCCTATGAGGAATACTACGACTTCAAAACGGCGGAGTGGTACACGTTGGCGAAAGAATCCGGCGCGCCGGTCTTTACCGACGTATATACGGATGTGTACGGGCGGGGGCTGACCGTAAGCTGCGCGGCTCCGTTTTACAACAGCGGCGCTTTTGCGGGCGTAGTGTGTATGGACATTTTAATTAAAGACTTGAACAGCAATATTATCGATAATTTTTATTTGGCGGACAATTCCCGCGTGTTTTTAGTCAATACCCGGGGCGGAATCATCACTTCGTCCCATACGGACGCAAGCGGTTCCCTCCATGTTTTCAACGACGGGACGGAATCGGCCAAGACGGCGGTTGAAACTATTTTGAGCAGCGAATACGCCAACTACATATTCAAAAACGGGTACCTTTATCAGGAATATCGGGACTATGACTACAAGCCGTCCGAAGGGGACATGTATTATTTCTATTCGCCCATGCGCTCTACTTCATGGCGGTTGGTGTATCAGGTCCCCGCGGAGGAAATCACCTCTTACGCCGCTTATATGCGGGAGGAAATCGCCGCCGAGGCGGAGGAAACCGCCCGGGCGATGAATTCGACGATTTTGTTTTCCATTTTATTTTTCTTTGTCGTGTTCACGCTGCTGATTCTTTTTGTCATTCTTTTCGCCAACAGCTTCGCGCGGCGGCTGACCCACCCCCTCATCACCCTGCGCAGGGACGTGGAAGTCATCAGCGGGGGCAACCTTGACCACCGGGCAAGCGTCGCCGCCAACGACGAAACCGGCGACCTTGCGGCGGCGTTTAACCGCATGGCGGCTTCGCTTAAAACCTACATCGCCAACTTGACGGAAGTCACTGCGGAGAAGGAGCGCATCGGCGCGGAGCTTAACGTGGCGACGCGGATACAGGCAGGTATGCTGCCCTGCATATTCCCGCCGTTCCCGGACCGGGGCGAGTTCGATATATTCGCAACCATGCGCCCGGCGAAAGAAGTGGGCGGGGATTTTTACGATTTCTTCCTTGTGGACGACAATACCCTCGCGGTGGTCATGGCGGACGTATCCGGCAAGGGCGTCCCCGCGGCGCTGTTTATGGTCATCGCCAAAACGCTGATCAAAAATAACGCCCAGTACGGCAAGCGGCCCGCCGAAGTTTTTACGGCGGTCAACAACATGCTGTGCGAAAATAACGACGAGGGTATGTTTGTTACGGCGTTTATGGGATACTTGGATATCAGGAGCGGCTTGCTGACCTATGTGAACGCCGGGCATAACCCGCCGCTTGTGAGGAGCGCGGGGGGGTCGTTTGAGTATTTGAGAAGCAAGCCGTCGTTTTTCCTTGCCGGCATGGAAAACTCCAAGTACCGGGAATACGAGATTACGTTGGCGCGGGGCGACGAAATCTTCCTTTACACCGACGGGGTGACCGAGGCGATGGACAAAGATTTCCAACAATTCACCGAGCAGCGCCTTTACGACGCGCTTAACGGGCACGGCGCGGGTCAAATCAGGGAAATGCTGGCGGGGGTGCAGGGGGAAATCGACGCTTTCGCGGGTACCGCCGAGCAATCCGACGATATTACCATGTTGGCGCTGTGCAAAAAAATATAGCGGGGCAGGGGGCGGCGCGGATGCCGGATAAAAAGACCATCTTACTGGTGGAAGACAACGAGCAGCTTAACCTGATTAACAAGCGCGCCTTTATCCGCGCCGGTTACCGCACGGTTATCGCGACCAATATCGTTCAGGCAAAGGCGTATTTGGAAGCGGAGATACCGGACGTTATTATTCTGGACATTATGCTTCCGGACGGAAGCGGCGTGGAATTTTGCCGCGAGATACGCAAAAGTATTGCCGCGCCCATTTTATTTCTGACAGCCGTAAGCGGGTACGAGCAGACTTTGGACGGCTTGGAGGCGGGGGGCGACGACTACCTTAACAAGCCCTTCGACATGAAGCTGCTGTTGGCGAAAGTGGCGGCGTTCCTGCGCAGGGACAAAATCGCGGACGGAATAAGGCTTCAGGATAATTTAATCAAGGCGGGACCGATTACCCTCGACGCGGTGGCAATGCGGGCTTCCATTGACGGACGGGGCGTTTCCTTATCGCAGAAAGAATTTTCCCTGCTGCTGCTGCTGACCCGAAACGCCGGGACGGTTTTGGCGGACACCTACCTGTACGAAAGCGTATGGAAGCAGCCGATGATCGCCAACGATTTGGCGCTCAGGAGCATGATTTCCCGCCTGCGGCGAAAGTTGGAGGGCAGCGGGTATGAGATACTTTCCGTAAGGGATAAGGGCTACCGGTTTGACGAGATTCCGCCGGCATAAATTTAGGGCGGCGCAGCGTAAGCCGTGTCATCCTGAGCGAAGCGAAGGAACTTTCAGCCGTAAAGATTCATCGCTTCGCTCAGTGTGACATAGAGAACAAGGCGGGAATAAAAATTAGACTGTCAGATGGTTACAGCGCAATAAACTCAGCCGCCGTCATGATTTGGGGGGTGGTTATGGTGCTTTCAATAAAATCCTTGTCGCCCGTAAGCAAAATGTCCGCATTCGCGTTTATAGCCGCTCGGAGAATCGGACGGTCTTTTAAATCGCGGATTTCTTTTTCGTCTGGGTAAATACCGGTGGGTACTGGAACTATCTCCATCAATAATAACGCCTGAGCCATAAACCTTTCAAAATCGCTGATGTGTTCAGGAAATTTTCTATTAGCAATCCGCCAAAATTCTTCAATGGTCTGCTCACAAATAATGCATTCATATACAGAATTGGACACGGCTTTGTTGAAAGCCTGTCCAACCGGACTTTTTCTTGAATACGCCGCTGATATGAGGATGTTGGTGTCGATTAGTATTTTCATCGGCCTTCGACTTCTTCGCGGATTTCACGACACATATTGAGAATGTCATCTTCGCTTTTTATATCTGCTTTTTCCCATTCTCCTTCCATTGTCTTTGCAAAAGTATCCATTGCATAAATAGCAGGGTTTATTAAAAAGACCCTGCCATTTTCATAAACAAGAGCGATTTTGTCACCTGTTTGAATTTTTAGCTTCTGACGGATATCGACAGGTAGGGATATCTGACCTTTGGGCATTACTGTCGTAGTATTGAATGACATTCTTATCCTCCTTTAATTACTCTTATCTTCGATATAAAACATTAAATTAGCATTCTTTTCAATCTGCTCGCTTAGGGGAATATGGCGAACGAAGATTATGCTTATACTGTTGGAATATCAAAAATGTTCGCCAATTTATCAAAGGACGGAACGACACGATCAGCATTTTGAAAAACACCGTTATTCGCTGTTATTAAAATTGTTTTCAGTCCTGCGTTTTTCGCCCCGCTAATGTCTTTTTCATAATCGTTGCCTATCATTACTGTTTCGTATGTGGAAAAACCGTACTTATCAAGAATGCCCTGAAAGAAAGAGGCGTTTGGTTTTACTACGCCAAGTTCCTTTGACGTAATAAAACCATGGAAGTATTTATCAAGCTCTATTCTTTCAAATGCCCGTTTCATAAGCTCTGCGTTGGAATCTCCCGCATTGGATGCAACAATGCATGTAAAATTCCGGTGTAATATCGGCATTGTCTCCATTACGCCGGGCATGGGTGATAGTTCATCCCAGAACGCCATCGAACCTTTGTACTGTGGATAATCTACCATCAATGTATCACCCCAATCAAATAGCAAACACTTAATCTTATTCATCAGAATACCTCGCAGTATATAAATACCCTTCGTTCGCCTTCTCTTTCTAATCTGAACCAAGGACATTAACACTAGACCACAAAAAACCGATGTTTCTGCGAAAAAGCTGAAATTTCCCCCGTCAGCAAAAGCCCAAAAAAATTCCCTTGACAATATCCCCTGCGCGGGAAAGGTGGCAAAAATATCACCTTTCCCTTTTTTTATTGAAAGTCGCTCGCCATATGTAATATAAAAACATTAAGGCAGCTGCAGCCTTTTGGGGGAGGAAAAACGCTTGGAAAACAAACCGGATTCGATTGCGAAAAACGCCAACGCGGTTATGATGGCGGAGGAACCCGTCGGGCGGCTTCTTTGGAAGTTCAGCCTGCCCGCCGCGCTGGGCGTCATTATCAGCCTGCTTTATAACCTTGCGGACGTGGCTTTTGTGGGGCAGGGCGTAGACGCGATTGCCGTAGGCGCTTTGACGCTTGCCGGCTCGTTTATGATGGCGGTCACGGCGGTGTCCAACCTGTTCGGAATGGGCGCGGCAAACCTGATCTCGGTTAAGCTCGGGCAAGGCAAGCCGGACGAAGCGCAGTCCGCGCTGACGCACAGCTTTGTCCTGCTGCTTGCTTCCGCCGCAATCATCACCCTGCTTGGGGTTTTGTTTTTAGAGCCGCTGCTGATGCTGTTCGGCGCGGTTCCGGGAACGCGGTCCATGGCTTACGCCAAAGACTATACGCTTATTATCCTTTTCGGCACGGTTCCGAACATGGTTTCCTTCGGGCTGAGCCACGGCACAAGGGCGCAGGGTTTTAAAACCGCCACCATGCTTATTATGGTCGTCGGCGCGGCGATTAACCTGGTACTGGACCCGCTGTTTATCTTTGTGTTCCGTTGGGGCGTTTCCGGCGCGGCGTGGGCGACGATTATCGCGCAGTCTGTTTCCATGCTCATAGGGCTTTACTACACGTTCTTTAAGAAGAACGCCTTACATATTTCCCTGAAAGCGTTCAGGTTCTTATGGAAAACCGTCAAGCTCATCTTGACCTTCGGGCTTTCCCAGTTTGCCGTGCAATTCGCGAGCACCCTCATCAGCGCTGTTTACAACGTCAGCATGAACCAATACGGCCCCGCTTATTTCGGCATCGCCGCAGGCGGCGACATGGCGCTTTCCGCGTTCGGCGTGCTGATAAAAATCCAGCAGACGGCGCTCATGCCCATCATGGGCATAACCCAGGGGGCGCAGCCCATTCTCGGCTTTAATTACGGGGCTAAGAAATACGGCAGGGTTCGCAAAACCATTCAACTGGCGGCGCTATCAGCCACCGTTATCTGCCTTGTTGGTTTTACCGTGGCCGAGCTGTTCCCCGCGTTGGTCACCCATGTCATCTCAAGCAGTATATCCGGCGACATGTTGGACTTCTGCGTGTGGATTCTCCGCATATCCCTCATCACCCTGCCGATAGTCGGATTCCAAATCGTATCCGCCAATTATTTTACCGTTATCGGCAAGATGAAACAGAGCCTGTTTTTGACGCTTTCGCGGCAGTGCCTGTTCCTGATTCCCCTTGTTTTGGTTTTGGGGAACAGGATGGGTCTTGAAGGCGTTATCATCGCCGGTCCCGTTTCCGACGGGCTGTCTTTCCTGATAACCGGGCTGCTTGTGACCAAAGAAGTCAGAAAGTTAAGGAAGCTTGAAAAAAATATTCTTACGGGAGCGGTATAAAATGTTTTGTTTTCACAGGGAAATAGAAAAGAAGGATTTGGGCAAGGGCGTACTGTTTCAAAACCTCGGCGCGGGCAAAAACATGAACGTGTTCCATTGGAACATGGCGGACGGAAGCGTCGTGGAACTCCACGACCATCCCGAGGAACAGTTCGGCTACGTTATCAGGGGCGGCTTTGAAATACGGCTGAACGGTCAAAAAACGGTTATCGGCGAGGGCGACGCCTACTTTATACCGCCGGACGCCCCCCACTCCTTTACGGCGGTGGGCGAAACGGAAGCCATTGATATTTTTACGCCGGTTAAAAGCGTTTTCCCCGCGTAAAGAAGGGTTCTGTCCATGAAAAATAAAAAAGCCGCCCTGCTTTTATGTCTTGCGCTGCTCCTTTCGTTTCCGCGGCCCGCATACGCCGCGCAGGAACCTTCCCCTTGGGCGGCGGGGGAAGTAAGCGCCGCCATACAGGCGGGAATCGTTCCGGCGGACTTCCAAACCGGCTATGACAGGACGGTCACCCGGGGCGAAGCCGTAAAACTTATTTTGCAGTCCCTGCGGGTATTTTTCCAACTTTCCAATGAGGAGCTGTTGGGGAAATTCGACCGCGCCGCCCAAACGGGCCTGTATACGGATACCTCCGACTCGGACGCGTTGGTTTCCAACGCGCTCGGGTTGGTGGGAGGGACTTCCGCCACCACCTTTTCCCCCGACCTTGCCATAACCAGAGCGCAAGCCGCCGTAATCCTCGCGCGCGCCTCGGCGATTCGCGGCATAAAGCCCAACGCCATACCGGTGGGCTTCTCCGACGCAGGGGACTTCCCCGACTACGCGCGGGACGGCATCGCCTTTATCTCGGCGGTGCGAAACGCCGGGGGCAACCCCGTTATGTCCGGCAGTTCGGGGCTGTTTGACCCGGGCGGCGTATTCACCCGGGAGCAGCTCATTTGCGCCGTTTACCGGCTGCACACCACGCCCGCCGAAGCGAAAGCGGAAATGGCGGTTCCCAACAGCATGGTATATGTGCGGGGCGGGACTTTTACCCTGGGCAAAAATATCAGCCATGAAATTGAAACGGATTCGGCGTCGCCCCTTATCGACCCGCCCCATGAAGTCACGGTCAGCGATTATTACATCAGCAATCTGGAAGTCACGCAAAAGCAATTTGCGGAGCTGACGGGCTATAACCCCGTCGCGGTCACGCCCTTTGCCGGAGATAACCTTCCGGTGTTTCAAGTCACCTGGTACGACGCGGTTACCTATTGCAACAAACTTTCCGGAAAAAACGGGTTAAAGCCTGTCTATACCATCACCGAAGCGGAGGCGGACGAAACCGGCAGTATATTTGCCGCCAATGTTTCCGCCGACTACGGCGCTTCCGGCTACCGGCTGCCCTCCGAGGCCGAGTGGGTGTACGCGGCTTCCGGCGGCGGCATTTCGGAAGGTTACGCCTACGCGGGGGGCAACGTGTTGGAGGATGTGGCGTGGTACGCGGCAAACGCGTATGAAACCGAAGCGAGGGGCCCCCGCCCCGTTGGAAGCAAAAGCCCTAACGAACTGGGCTTGTACGATATGACGGGCAATGTCTCGGAATGGTGCGGCGACTGGTACGGCGGGGATTATTTCAGCAACTCCCCCGCAAACGACCCGATGGGCCCGGACACCGGAACGCAAAAAATGCGTTACGGCGGCAGTTGGATCACTTCCGGGGAATTTTCCCTGCTTGGCGTAAGGGGGCGTCTTGAGCCGGGCGCGCGCTTAAATAACCTGGGGTTCCGCGTGGCGAGAGGGTATGACGGTTTGGTTCAAGCTCCGGAGGAAATGACGGAAACACCCCCCGCGCCTGAAACGGCGGCGGAAGCGCTGCCCACCCCCAAGCCGGAGATTGTTGTAATGCCGGGCAGGACGGAAACCCGCACGGTTACGGAAGTAAAAGAACGAATCGTGACCCGCACCGTATACGTGGAAGCGCCGCGAATACCGGAAGTGACCGTCGAAGAAGTCTTTGTGGAAGGCACCGGAAATATACCGGCGATACTGGGAATGCCGACGGAACTGTTTAAAGATGTTGTAACAGGAAAAATACCCAAGTATTTTCCTTCCGTCGCTGAAAATCTGGTAAAGACCATACCCGTTGCGGCGCCTTTGGTCGTAGACCTGTTCGGTTCGGACTGGGGAACGTCGGCTTCTGCGTTGGATATGGCGTTGGAAACGGAATTTGACCGGGACAGCTTAATGAATGCAAGCATAACTACCCCTGAGGAAGAACCTGCGTTCATGTCCGGCTTAACCGCAACCGTTTCCCCGGCGAGCCTGTCGTTAAGGCGGCCCGAAGACCAGAGCACCACGGATTTTGAAGCGCTGCTATCTTCCTTTTACATAGGGAAATACCCGGTCACCCAAAGGGAGTTCTCCGCCGTAATGGGGTACAACCCGTCCCAGAACAACGGCCCCGACAGGGAAAACCACCCGGCGGAGAAAGTGACTTTTTACGAGGCGGTGGAGTTTTGCAACCGGCTTTCCGACATGTACGGCTACGATAAGGTGTATACGGTTAAGACGGTAGACATCGTTCACCGGGGGCCCAACGGGGGCTGCGAGTGCGACTTGGGGGACGGCTGCATCTATAACCCCGGTCAGCCGCAGTTGGTGGATGAAATCGCGGTGGCGGACTACACCCAAAACGGTTTCCGCCTTCCCACGGAAGCGGAGTGGGAATACGCGGCGAGAGGCGGCCCCAACCGGGAAAATTTCCTGTACAGCGGTTCGGATAATTTAGACGAAGTGGCCTGGCACGGCGCGTATACGGAACCCTACAAAGGCGAAAACATTTATCAGGGCAAATTATACGAAGCAAACAAAACCTACGGGGCAAACGCTTCAAGCACCATGCCGGTGGGGTTGCTTGCCCCCAATTCCCTCGGAATCTACGACATGACGGGGAACGTTAACGAATGGTGCGTAAATTTCCCCGGTTTGAACCCCGACACCGTCAATTACGCGCCTGTGTACGACTACGCGGGCGGAGCGGTAAGCGCCTACCGGAACGATATACGCCACGGAATACGCGGCGGGGCGTTTATGGTGGTCGAAAACGCAAGCAGCCAGATGGACGTGTTTTATAAATACAACCGTTCCGGCGTGGTGATAAACAACGGCTCAGGGTTTCGCGTGGCACGTTCCGTACCCGGCGGGCAGGTGGAAGATATGACGTTGGTGCATAGCGGAGGGTTTACCATGGGTACCAGCGACAATTCCAAAGCCGTATTGCCGAGGGTGCTGACCGCGAGCGAGGACTCCGCCGCCCAAGACCGTAAGACTGACGGCGTAAAAGTATCTCTGCGCAATTTTTACATGGGGGAAACGCAGGTCACCCAACGGGAGTTCGAAAAATACATGGGGTTTAACCCTTCCCGCTTTAAAAACGCCAACGGCCCCGTGGAGAACGTCACCTGGTACGACGCGGCGGAATTTTGCAACCGGAAAAGCCAGGCTTACGGGTTCGCGCCGTTCTATTCGCTGACGAACCCAAGCAAGTCCGGCAACAGCATCACCTATGCGGACGTAGCGCTTAATTTCGATTCGGATATCTACTGCGGGTTCCGCCTGCCGTCGGAAGCGGAGTGGCTTTTTGCCGCGCGGGGCGGCGCGCTGTCCATAGGTCATTATGTGCACAACGTAACCTCAACCCGCTTGGAGTTTCCCTATGCCGGTTCCGCCAGCGCGAGCGAAGTCGCCTGGCACAGCGTTGCCGGAAGCAACATGCCCCCCGGCCCCCAAAGCGTGGGCATGAAAAAGGCGAATGAGTTGGGCCTGTTCGATATGAGCGGAAACGTTTCGGAATGGTGCGGAGACTGGCGGGACGCCGGTTACGCGTGGCTGCGGCAGGCGGTTGGCGGCGCCGAACCGGTTACGTCGCCCTTCGGCGCGGAAACGGGGAACGGAAAAGTGATTATGGGCGGAAGTTGGGCTGACGACGCGAGCGGCGTCTGCATCGCCCCGACCGCGTCCCAACTAAATCACCAACCCGGCGGGCTTCCTGAAAACGAACCGCTGTGCAAAGCTTCGGCGGCTCCGGGCAGCGCGGCGGACACGATAGGTTTCCGCGTTGTGTTCACCGGGCCGAGAACCTAACGGTTTCATCCGCCGCCGGAACCGGCGGCGGCAATATAAATTATATTTGAGAGGAGATTCATCATGGCAAAAAAAGTATTGGTTGCCGCGACAAATTACGGTTCCTGGGGGGAGGAGCTTCAGGCTCCGTGGGACGCGCTTAAAAAAGCGGGGTATGACTTAACGCTGACCACGCCGCTCGGGAAGAAGCCGCTTCCCCTTGTGGTAAGCGTAGACCCCGATTTTGTGGACCCGGTTCAAAATTACAAAACCAACCCGCCCGAGGTTTGCGCGCGCATAAAAGAACTGGCGGACGGCGACGAATGGGCGAACCCCGTCACTTTTAAAAACGCGAAAATGGCGGACTATGACGCGATTGTACTTACCGGCGGGCTCGGCGCCATGATTGACATGTGCAACAACTATTTCCTGCACAGGCTGATTATGGACGCGTACCGTTCGGAGAAGCTTATCGGCGCGCTGTGCTACGCGATTACCACATTGGTAAACATCCGGGATGAGAAAAACAGCGACAGAAGCATCATTTACGGGAAGCAGGTTACGGCGCACCCCGCCGCGTGGGATTTTTACGGGGATTACGACTTTACTTACGATTTGTACCACCCCACCCCCGACAACAAAGGCACGGACGTACACACCCCCGGCTTCCTCTGGCGCGTGGAGTACCTGGTGAAGGACGCCGTCGGGCCTGACGGGAAAGTATTCTGCGACCCCAAAATCTCACGGGAAAAACCCTGCGCCGTGTTTGACTGGCCGTTTGTCACCGGCTGCTCGGTGGAATCGTCCATCGCCTACGGGGATAAAATCGTCGAAGTTTTGCAAAGCCGCTGATTGGCATTATGCGCAAGCTGCCACTCCGGGCAGCCGTCGTCATTCTGAGCGAAGCGAAGAATCCTTCAATGCTTACCCCTTTGAAAGATTCTTCGCCCGCGGCTCGGAATGACCGGTTTGACCGTGAGGCAGCCCTGTCTCTTTGGGAGGTTTCCTATGCCGGCAATAACCGTACAAAGCCTTGAACTTAACGACGACCAGAAAACCGTCCTCGCGGAGTCCTTTACCAAAATATTTTCGGAAGTTTCAAAGGTCCCCGAGGACAGGATTTATATGTTTTTCGACGGGTACCCGCTGGATAGCTGCGCCAAGGGCGGGCAGCTGTTTTCCCAAAAACCGCCGCAGTTCGCGGTGGGGAATTTTTCGAAATAGCCGTAAGGAGGTCGCTCTATGGACGTAAACCAATGTATTGTCAAAATCATTGAAAGCCTCGGCGTGGGCCATGTGTTCGGCGGGTCGGGGCAGGTAAACGCTTCCATGCTGCTAGCGCTGGAAAAATCCGAATCCGTCAAAACCGTTATCGTCAAAAACGAACAAGCCGCATCCTTTATGGCATGCGGTTACGCCATGTTCTCCCACAAGCTCGGCGTTTGTTTCGCCACGGGCGGCCCCGGCGCGTTTAATTTGTTTTCGGGCATGGCGGTGGCGTATTCCGATTCCCTGCCGGTGCTTGCCATCACCGGTTACACCTCGGCGGCCCTACGGGGAAAAGGCGCGCTTAACGAATCCACCGGGCTTTCCCGCACGCCGGATTCCCACGGCATGTTCGGCGCGACCACCAAAAAATCTTTTATCATCGAAGCGCCGGAACAAACCTGCGACATCATGGAGGAAGCGGTAAACCTCGCCTTCGACGGAAGGCCGGGGCCGGTGCATATTCACATCCCCAAAGACATTACCGTGGCGCAGGTGCCGGAGTTCCGCGCGGTAAAGCTGCAAGTAAAACCGGTAGCCCCCGACCCGGCAAAAGTGCGCGAAGCCGCCGCCGCGCTTTCGTCCGGTAAAAAACCCGCGTTGCTGATCGGCTACGGGGCGGTGCGCGCCGGGGCGGGGGAGGCGCTGACGCGGCTGATAGAAAAAACGGGGATTCCCTTCATGACGACCATGGACGCGAAAGGGTATCTGCCGGAAAACCACCCGCTTTCCCTCGGCGTGTTCGGAACCTCCGGCGACAAAAGCGCCAACGCATATTTCGACGGCTGCGATACCGTGCTCGCCATCGGCAATTCTTTTGCCGAAAACGCCACCTTCGCCTTCAACCCCGCGCTTTATGACGGGAAAACCCTTATCCACGTGAATATCGACCCTCACGAGTTGGGCAAGGTTTACGCCCCGCAAATCGGAATCACAGGCGACGGGAAACTTTTCGCCGAGGCGCTGCTTCCGCTGACGGAGGAACGGCCTTTCGTTCCGGTTGCCCGCCATAAATTTGCCGACGAAGCCATAAACCATGAGGGGCAGCGCATTCATCCCGCCGCGTTGGTGCGGGAAATTTCCAAAAACCTGCCGCCCAAGGCGGTGGTGTTGGGCGACGCGGGCGCGCACATGCTGTGGCTCAACTGCTACCTCAGCCTTGAGCAGGGGCAGATTTACCAAAACCCGGGCAGCTTCGGGCCTATGGCGAGCCATGTAAACGCCTCGATGGGCGTTGCCTGCGCCAACCCTGACCGGCCCGTCGTCTGCGCCTGCGGGGACGGCGATTATTTGATGGCGGGGTTTGAGCTGCTGACGGCGGTGGAAAACAACATCCCCGTGGTGTGGGTTATTTTTAACAACGGCGAGTTTAACATCATTAAAAAATTCTTGATAAACATGTTCGGACGGCACGCCTATATGCGATTTAAGAACCCCGATTACGTCAAATACGCCGAAGCTTGCGGCGCGGAGGGCTTCCGCGTGACCAAGACGGCGGATTTCGCCGGGGTGTTTAAAAAGGCGTTGGCAAAACGCGCGCCGGTATTGATTGACGCGGTGGTGGAGCAGGATGTATACCCGCCCTTCGCCATGTCGCGGGTGTAACGGATGGGTGAGCTTATGCGGTTTAAAAAAAACCAGGCTTTTATTACGGACACCGCCACCGGCCTGCATTGGGCGGCTGAAACCGGCGCCGGCGTCAGTTGGGCGGAAGCGCCCGGTTACCTTGAGAAGCTTAACCGCGATAGGTGGGGCGGGCTCAGCGGGTGGCGGCTGCCCACCCGGCGGGAACTGCGCACCGTCATGGATTACGGCGTCACTTCCCCCGCAATGGATTTGCGCGTGTTTGAAAATATGCCCCTGGGCAATTACTGGTGCGCGGAGGAATACCCCCTGATGGACCGCTCGTGCGCGTGGGTCATTTTTTCGGGACTGGGCAGTTCCATCGTGATGAACAAAGGGAACAGGGAAAACGTGATTGCCGTAAACGGGCCGGTTTTAAAATCCGATTTCCGGGATATGGGCGGCGGAATTATTCTGGACGAAGCCTCCGGGCTGATGTGGCAGAAGGGCGAAAACCCGCGTATGCGTCTTACGGACGCGGAAAAATACTGCCGGGAGCTGACCTTGGGCGGCTTTTCCGACTGGCGGCTGCCCACGCTGAAAGAATTGGGCTCCCTGTTGGACATGTCCTACTCCGGCGGCGGGTGGTATTTTAAAGACTTTTTCCCGGCGGAGGGGCTGAAGCCCCCGCTTCTGCATTACTTTTCCGGTACGGAATTTGAAAACCATTACGCGTGGGTCATCAATTTCTGCTTTGGCTACGACGGCTACTACGGCGGCAAAAACGCCAACCTGCTGTTCCGGGCGGTGCGAGGGGAAAAGAGCGGCTGCGAGGCTTCCACGGCGGACGCGGCGTTAAACCGGCGCGTTAATTTGAAAAACACCGCGCTTTCCAAGGAGGAAACCACCGCCGCCGGTGCGCTGACATGGGAGAGAAAAACGACGGAAGCGGGCATGGGGCTTTACACCCATGACGAAGCAAAAGCGTATATCGACGGCTTAAACCGGTCGGCTTACGGCGGGTTTACCGACTGGCGGCTGCCCCGCCGGGAAGAACTTCGCCGGGTTTACGGCGAGCGCTGGCGGGACACCCTGCCGGAGTTTTATTGGAGCGCGGAGGACGGTCCGGAGCCGTCGCTTGCCTACGGGATTTATTTCGCCTACGGCTGCGCCATCTGTTACCCGAAATCCAACCGCTGCAATGTGCGGGCGGTGCGCGGGGCATATAAACCGGCAAAGCTTATTCTGCTTGACAACGGCTGCGTGTTGGACGAAACCTCCGGTCTTTACTGGAAGCGGGGCGAAAGCCCGCCGCTGACGTTGGCGGACGCGGAAAAATACTGCGCGGGTTTAAGCATAGGCGGCTTTAACGACTGGCGCGTGCCGACCATGGGCGAGCTTGCGTCGTTGGTAGATTTAAACGGAAGCCCCGGCGCGTGGTTTGACAAAAGCATGTTCCCGGACACTCAAACTTTGCCGCAGGGCTTTTATATGTCCTCCACCCCCTTCGGCGGAACCTTCCTTTGGGGCGTAAACTTCCAGTTCGGTTACGACGGGTATTACGCCGACCCGGGCAGCCCCTACCCTTTCAGGCCGGTGAGGGGAGGCGGACATGAAATTTAAGCAGGCGTCCCTTTCCGTGGGAATGAAGTACAGCAAATATTTCACCCTGCTTTTGGGCGAAGATAATACCCTCTGGGGCGCGGGCTCCAATTTTTTCGGGCAGCTCGGCACGGGGAATTTCGACGACTGCCTTGAGGCGACGCCGACCGGGCTCGGCGGGGTGGTTTCCGTCCGCGCGGGCAACCTTCACTCCGCAGCCCTTACGGAGGGCGGCTCGGTTTTGGGTTTCGGCCTGAACTTTGCCGGTTCCCTCGGAAGCCTGCCCCCGGGGCATAACCCCGTTCCCAAACCCATACCCGAACTTGCGGGGCTGAAAATCGCGGAAACGGGCGCGGCGGGGGATTTTACCTTCGCGCTTACGGAGGGCGGCACGCTGTATATATTGGGAAGCGGCGGCGTAAAAAAGCTCGCCGGCATAGCCGCCCTATACCCCGGGGCGAACCAAAGCTGCGTAAAAACCGGCTCCGGGGAATGGATGATATTTGAAAACGGGAAAGAGCCGGTACCGCTATCGGGCATTAGCGCGGCGGAAATCTGCGAAGTTTCCGTGGGCAATACCCATATGGCGGCGCTGACAAGCGGGGGGCGCGTCCTTTGCCGGGGGGACAATTTAAGCGGCCAGTTGGGACTGGGTTATGAAGTGGAATACAGCGCGGGTTTTACGGACATGGGGCTGACGGGGATTGTTTCCGTAGCTTCCGGCGGTTCCCACACCCTCGCGCTGAACGGCGACGGGGCGGTTTACGCCTGGGGCTTTAATTTCTTCGGGCAGTTGGGCGACGGGACCGGGGAGCGCAAAGCGCCGCAAATAGTGCGGGGACTGCCCCCCGCCGCGTTTATCGCCGCGGGGACGTTTAATTCCATGATCGTTACCCGAGACGGGGAAGTATACGGTTGGGGCGGCGACGATTTCGGGCAGTTGGGGGATTCCGCCCGTTCGCAGATACGCGAGCCGCATTTATTGGAAGGTCTATCGGACATCAAAACGGCTTGCGCGGGTCTGTACCACACCGCGCTGCTGACGGCCGGCGGGAAGCTGTATGTCAACGGGTGCGACCTTTACGGCCAGTTGGGGGATGGGAAAAACCATACGGGCAGTTGCCGCCCCGCGCTTGTTTTAAGCGGGGTAACGGACGTTTCAGCGGGGGGAACCCACACCGCCGTCATTTGCGAAGGCGGGAAAGTGTTGGCGTGGGGCAACAACGCCTGCGGGCAGATTGGGAACGGCAGGGCGGACATAAACCCCGACGGCAAACTGGGGAACGGGGAGCGGCGCAACGAACCTTTGCCCGTACCGGTTCCGGTTCCACGCGTAAGAATGCTGACGTCGGGGGAAAACCACACCCTGTACCTTACCCTTACCGGGGAAGTTTACGCCGCGGGGCTTAACCACTTCGGGCAGTTGGGCGACGGCTCCCGGCATAACGGCAGCGTCCCGCTTAAAATACCCGGGCTTAAAAATATTACCGAAATACACGCCCATAAATTCCGCAGCGCCGCCTTGGATAAGGACGGCAAGCTGTATTGTTGGGGCTACAACGGAAGCGGCGAGTTGGGAACCGGGGACTCCGAACCGCGTTTTACCCCAACACTTGTTATGGACGGCGTCGAAAAAGTAATTTTGGGCGGATGGTATACGCTTGCCGTAAAAAAAGACGCCACGGTTTGGGCGTTCGGCATGAACGCGGACGGGCAGTTCGGCGACGGGACCCGCACGGGAAGCCTGACCCCGAAGGAAGTCACCCCCTTTTACGGGGCGTTTAAAGACATCGCGGCGGGCGGTTTCCATACGGTTGTATTACGGGAGGACGGGACCGTGTGGACCTGCGGGAAAAACGAGTTCGGCGAACTGGGCGGCGGCGCGGCGGGAAGCCGTAACCTGCTGACGCGGGTGCAGGGGCTGAAAGACATTGAAAGCATTTCGGCGGGGTGGTTTTGCGTGTTCGCGATAGCCAAAGGCGGGGAACTCTTTGCCTTCGGGCGCAATAACTTCGGGCAGTTGTTCGGCGCCGACACCAACCGGTACCTGCCGGTAAAAGCGCGGCAAAAAAAGGAGGCGATTGTATGAAGAAAATCGGCGTGTTGGTGGAAAACCGCTTTATCGACCAGGAGATGATTTATTATCAGAACCGGTTCCGGGAAGCGGGTGTTGACGCGGATTTTATGACAAGGCTTTGGGAGCAGCCGAAACTGACCTTTAAAGGGTTGGAGCTCGGGATGGAAATGACGGTGGACAAAAGCTTCGAGGATTTATGCGAAGGCGCGTTGGAAGAATACGGCGCGTTTATCGTTCCGGCGGGCTATGTGGCGGACATGCTGCTCTATGCCGAGACCCCCGGGGAGTTGTCCCCGGCGGCGGCTTTCATCCAAAAAATCATGGCTGACCCGGAGATTGTCAAAGCCGCCATCTGCCACTCCCTGTGGCTTTGGACGCCCATCCCCGAATGCTTGCGGGGACGGCGCGTCACATGCCATAATAACATCATCGGCAGCGTGAAAAACACCGGCGCGATTTATATCGACACCGACACGGTGGTGGACGGCGATTTAATCACCGCCCGCACCGGGGGCATGTTCGCGGAACTGGCGAAATTGATACTTGAACGGATGAAATAACCGGATGAAAATGCCATTTCGTTTAAAGCCCCACAACCATGCCGCGGCGGAAAGCGGAGGCATTGATTTATTGCGCCCGTTTAAAAGGCTGTTCATCATTTTCAGTGTCATTGTCTTGGCGAGCGGCATGATCGTCGCCATTTTTTCCGCGGGGCTGATGCGAAGGCAGCTGATTCTCAAGTGCATGTCGGCGGCTTCCACCGTAGCCGTACTAATCTCGGAAGATTCCGACGGGTACGCGGCGTTTTTAAAAAATATGAATACGGAATCGGCGTATTACCAACGCGTAAAAACCCTGCTGATGAAACTGAAGCAAGCCAACCTGAGGAATGTGAATTACCTGTACACGTCGGCGCGGGCGGACGAAAATACCATGATGTATGTGCTTGACGGGGAGGACCCGGCGGGCGGAATGTTCTCCGCTCCGGGGAAAACGGCGCAAATGACCGAAGCGGAACGCCGCGCCTACGACGAGCGAAGCGATACCGCGGGGAATGTTTTCGTTAAGAATGAAAACGGCTGGCTGTTAAGCGTCTGCGTTCCGATTGTACATAAAGACACGGGCGAGCCTTTGGGGATGGCGGTGGCAAATGTAACCGGCGCGCAGTACGGGCAGTTCCTGCTGATATACAGCCTTCAAACGATCGTGACCCTTTTAGCCGGGCTTGCGGCGTTTGCCCATGCCACCCGGCTGACTTCGGGGAAAACCCGCAGCGCGGTAAACCATAAATTATCGGAAATGCGCGAGGCGGAAGAAAAGCTCGCCACGGAGAATGAAGCCCTCGACCGGATGAACCGTTTAAAGAATGAGCTGATGACCACCATATCCCACGAGGCGCGGACGCCGCTTGCGGTGCTCTCGGGCTACGCGAGCCTTGTGGCTTTGGAGCTTAGGGACAAGGGCGCGGACGAGCAAACCACCGCCGACCTTGACAACATTGTGGTGGAAGCCATGCGCGTGGCGGATTTAATCGACAGCATGAAGCGGCTTGCCGTTAACAGCTGCGAGTCCACGGAGTATACCCAGTTGGATTTCACGGGGTTGGTGACGCAAATCGCGAGCCTGTACAAGCCCATCTTAAAACGGAGCGGCGTGATTTTGAATATAGACATAAAAGACCGGTTCTTTGTGTCCGGAAACAAAGACGAATTGACGCAGGTGTTTTTTAACGTACTGCAAAACGCCAAAAATCACACGGAAACCGGCAGCGTGACCGTCAGCGCGGAAAGGGAAAGCAGCCAAATCAAAATCACCGTTTCGGATACCGGAACCGGCATCCCGCCGGAGATTTTACCCCGCATCTTTGAGCGCGGCATATCGGGCCGCCCGGCGGGCATGGGCGTCGGGCTTGCCGTAAGCAAGGAAATTATGGAAAAGCACGGCGGAACCATACAGGTGCGCAACAACCCCCATGGAAAAGGCACGGTCGCCACGCTGACGCTGCCGGAGCACACGGAAACTTAGGGCATGCGTCAAACCGCTCATGCGCCAACGCCTTTCTTGTTTATAAAATACAGCCACCTTGGAAATTTCCCCGCCGAAACGAGCGCTTCGACCTCCCGCTGCTCTTTTATCTGCTGTTCCCAGTGATAGCCCATACCTTCATTTTTAAATTCCGATTCCATTTCCACAAATAATTTTTTCGATTTTTCCCAAAAGGCCCTATGCTCGCTGATACGGTCAACGGCTTTATAGGCTAACTTGCGGGAAGCCGCCCAACTTCCGACTTCCGCCTGCTCCGGCGTTGGCGGATCGCCCATTTGTATTCTGGGCGGCTGCGACCAAAAAATACACAGCCTGCCGGCGGGTTTTAAAAGCGTGAATAAACTGTCCAATGTTTTTTCCAAATCAACCGCGTAATAAAGGGAATCGAGGGAAATGATTTTATCAAAACTTTCGCCCGCAAAAGGCAGGCGGGTCATATCCGCCAACAGAAAACGCAAGTTTTCCCGTTCGACCCGCTTAGCGACAGATAAATCTTTTTCGTGGATATCGATTCCCGTAAAATCCGCGCCGGTTTTGTCGCACAGGTATTCCGTAACGCGCCCGAAACAGCAGCCGATATCCAAAACCCTATCTTCCGGCTTGATTTGCAAGCCGTCCAATAAAATATCCATCTCGTCAACGGTACCCATGCCCATCTGCAAAAGGTTCCTGCCGTAAAGCTTTTCACAGAGCCTTGCATATACCGCGCTTTCGTCGTAATACATACGGTATCTCCTTTTTATAGGGTTAATGATAGTTCGATTTCCGCAGGTACCGGTTGAACATTTTCTGATACGCCGCCCACCGCCCGGGTGTTTTGGAAAGCTCATAAATTTTCCCGATATTGTGCAGCATGGCGGTGGAAAGCAGCAAATCCCAGTTGATATATTTATAGCGCGCGCTCATACCATCGGTCAACTCCCTTTACCTACCCGCACCGGGGGTTGACGGGGTTTTTACTTGGGGTAAAATGCCTGTATGAATAAACGTCCGAAAAAGCATTTCCTCCGCTCGCTGCTGCGGCGGCGCATTATCGTAATCTTCCTGCTGCTGCTGCAACTGACCATTCTCGGCATATTTCTGTTTAACACGAGCCGTCAGTCCGCTTATTTCAACCTTGCGCTCACTTTCGCCAGTTTGTTTGTCGCGCTCTATGTGGTCAACAACCGTGAAAAAGGCGCGTACAAACTGATCTGGTCGCTGCAGATTCTGGTTTTTCCGTTTTTCGGCGGGCTTTTTTATTTGCTGTTCCATTTGCAGGGCGCGAAAAAGAAATTCCGCAAGGCGATGGAGGACTGGCAGGATAAAAATCAGCGGCTGTTTTATGTTTCCGGAGACATGCTTTCCGAAGCAAAGTCCAAGACGCCGGGTCACGCCCCGCTCATGCATTACCTGCAAAAAACGGCGGGCTATCCGCTGTATGGCAAGAGCCGCGCGGTATACCTGTCCACCGGCGAGGAAAAATATGAGAAGCTGCTTGCCGAGCTTGAAAAGGCGGAGCGTTATATTTTTTTAGAGTATTTTATTATTCAGGAAGGCAAAATGTGGGACGCCGCGTTGGAAATCCTCGCGCGGAAGGTGAACCAGGGGTTGGACGTGCGCGTCATGTACGACGACATGGGCTGTTTTTTAAAGCTGCCGAAAGACTACCCCAAGCGCCTTGAGGCGCTCGGCATCCGGTGTACGGTGTTCGGGCCGTTTATTCCGGTGCTCTCCGCGCGGCAGAACAACCGCGACCACCGGAAAATCGCCGTAATAGACGGGCGCGTGGCTTTCACCGGCGGGGTTAATTTCGCCGACGAATATATCAACGCGGTAGACAGGTTCGGCCATTGGAAAGACACCGCCATCATGGTGGAGGGCGAAGCCGCGTGGAGTTTTACGCTGATGTTTTTACAGCTTTGGACGGTTTGTAACACCCATAAAGACAGCGGAGCCCAAGAGGATTACGCCCTGTACGACCCGTGGAAAGATATGCCCTGCGCAACGGTTGGCGGCGGATACGTCCAGCCCTACGCGGACAGCCCCATGGACGAGGAGCGCGTGGGGGAAAACGTGTACCTGCATATTATCAACACGGCAAAGAAATATGTATATATCAACACGCCGTATCTGGTCATAGACGACGTGATGGTCTCGGCGCTGTGCCTTGCCGCCCGCAGCGGCGTGGACGTGCGTATCGTTACCCCCCACCGCCCCGACAAACGGTATGTCCACGCGGTAACGCGCTCTTTCTACCGGGAACTGATCCGGTCGGGCGTGCGCGTGTATGAGTACACCGCGGGATTCCTTCACGCGAAATCCTTTGTCTCAGACGACTGCATAGCCACGGTGGGCACCGCCAACCTTGACTACCGCAGCCTGTATTTACATTTTGAGTGCGGGCTGTGCGTTTATCAAGAAGACGGCGTGATAGCCGAAATACGCGAAGACTTTCTCGAAATGCTTCCCCGCTGCGAGGAAGTAACGGAGGAAAACAGCCGTTACGGGTTTTTCGCGCGGTTTATTCAAGACACGCTAAGACTGCTTTCGCCCCTGCTGTAAAGCGCCTTTCTTAAAAAATTCAAATACCCCCATCCCAAGCAGAAATATTCCGAAACCTTTTCTCAGCCAGTTATTATCGAGCCGGGTCGCCGCAAACGAACCCGCTACCGAGCCTATTATCCCGAAAAAAATCAGGAATCCGATGCCCTTTTTTTCGATATTCCCTTTCTCTTTATGCGCAAGCAGCGCGATAACCGCCGTGGGTATAAAATACAGCAGGTTTACGTTTTGCGCCTCGCGCTGCCCCATCCCGAGCAGCATAGTCAGCGCGGGTATCAGCACCGCCCCGCCGCCTATTCCCATTCCGCTAATCACGCCCGCAAGCAGCCCCGCGAGCACATACCAAACCCACATAGAAAAGCCCCCGAAGAATTTATTTCCCGAACAGCATTCTTAATGCGGCAAAAACCAAGAACGCGCCGAAAATTTTATGCAGCCAGCCCGCGGACAGTTTGTTCAGCCAGTTGGCTCCCGCGTAGCCGCCCGCCGCGCCGCCCGCCGATACGTACAGCACCGCGCGCCAATCCACGGGCGCGCCCCGCATATAAATAACCGCGCTTACCACGGAAAGGGGAAGTATTACCGCGATGGCGGTGGCGTGGGCTTTATGCGTCTCGACCTTGAAGAATTTTTCCATTGCCGGCACAAGGATTGTTCCGCCGCCCGCGCCGAACAGCCCGTTAGCGATGCCCACCAGAGCGCCGACCGCGGTCCGCAAGCATTTTTTGTTCAAATAACTCACCGGAGTTAGTATTTCTCCGCGATCAATATTTATACCGCGTTCATTTTATAGGGCGTGTCTTAAAACTCGCTTTCGCCGAAAGAGCGACGGAATGGCGTTTTAAGACACGCCCTAATTCGCCTGCCGCCTCAGAGTCACTTTTTTCTTGACATAATAAACCAATATATGTTCCTATTACAGCGAATTAAGTTGGTTCGCTATACATCGCCGTATAACTCTTTTTGCGAGGTGTCCCATGTCCGACCATTATTTTTCACGGGTACTCGTCGCCAACCGGGGCGAGATTGTAATCCGCATTTTCCGCGCGCTCAGCGAGTTGGGCATCCATTCCGTCTGCGTGTATTCCAAGGAAGATAAGTATTCGCTGTTCCGTTCCAAGGGCGACGAAAGCTACATGCTCGACCCGGCGAAGGGGCCGATAGAAGCTTATTTGGACATTGAGAACATCATCCGCATCGCCAAGGAAAAGCGCGTGGACGCCATCCACCCCGGCTACGGCTTCCTCGCGGAAAACCCGGACTTCGTCACCGCCTGCGAAAACGCGGGCATCGTGTTCATCGGGCCGAACCGGAAAACCATGGAGCTTATCGGTGACAAAATTTCCTCTAAAAAAATTGCCGCCGCGTGCGGCGTCCCCACCATCCCCGGCGTGGATTACGCCGTGGGTACGGCGGAGGAAATGCTCGCCATAGCGGAAAAGGTCGGTTACCCCGTAATACTCAAAGCCTCCAACGGCGGCGGCGGGCGGGGAATGCGCGTGGTGAACAGCGCGTCCGAAATGCCCCGGGTTTTTAGTGAAGCGTTGGGAGAAGCGCGGAAAGCTTTCGGCGACGACAAAATATTTCTGGAAAAATACCTGAAAGACCCGAAACACATTGAAGTGCAGGTGTTGGGCGACGCCCAGGGGAATATCGTCCATTTATACGACAGGGACTGTTCCATCCAACGCCGGCACCAGAAAATTATCGAATACGCCCCCGCTTTTTCCGTCAGCGAAAGCACCCGGCGGCAGATTTTCGATTCCGCGTTAAAAATCGCCAGGCATGTGGGCTATAAAAACGCCGGAACGTTGGAATTCCTCGTAGACGGCGACCAATACTATTTCATTGAAATGAACCCGCGCATACAGGTGGAGCATACCGTTTCGGAAATGGTCACGGGCATCGACATCGTGCAGGCGCAGATACGCATAGCCGAAGGTTACGCGCTTACTTCGCCGGAAATAGATATCCCCTCCCAGGCGAGCGTGACCTGCCGGGGCTACGCCATACAGTCCCGGGTCACCACGGAAAACCCCGCGAAAGATTTTATGCCCGACACCGGGCGAATAAACGTCTACCGCTCCGGTTCGGGCTTCGGCATACGGTTGGACGGCGGAAACGCCGCGGCGGGTTCGGTGATTTTACCGTTTTATGATTCCCTGTTGGTTAAAATTATCGCCCACGACCGAACCTTCGACGGGGCGGTCAGGAAGTCGAAGCGCTCCCTGCGGGAACTGCGGGTGCGCGGGGTACATACCAACGTGCCGTTCCTGCTGAATGTGTTAAACCATAAAACCTTCGCCAAAGGCGAATGCTCCACCAATTTTATCGCGGAAACGCCCTCCCTTTTCCGGTTGGTGGAAAGTCAGGACCGGGGCACGAAGATTTTGGAATTTATCGGCGACGTGATTGTCAACGGCGGCGGTAAAGACAAGCAGCCTTTCCCCGACCCGCGCGTTCCGAAATATGAGCAAAAGCCCGAAGCCCTCGGCATGAAGGATATGTTCAAGCGGTTGGGGGCGAAAGGGCTCTGCGACGAGATCAGGAAGGCGGACAAACTTTTCGTTACCGACACCACGCTGCGGGACGCGCACCAGTCCCTGTTCGCCACGCGTATGCGCACCCACGATATGATCGCCCCCGCCCCCGCCATGAACGAAATGCTGAAGGAATGCTTCTCCGCCGAGGTATGGGGCGGCGCGACCTTTGACGTGGCGCTGCGGTTTTTGCGGGAATCTTCCTGGTGGCGGTTGGAGACGCTGTCCAAACTCATGCCCAACACGCTGATGCAAATGCTGCTGCGGGCATCCAACGCGGTGGGGTATAAGAGCTACCCCGACAATGTGATCAGCGGGTTTATAAAAGTGGCAGCCCATGTGGGCGTGGATGTCTTCCGTATTTTCGACAGTTTGAACTGGTTGGAAAATTTAAAGCTGCCGGTTTACGAGGCGCTTAAAACCGGGAAGATAGTGGAGGGCGCTATATGCTACACCGGCGACATACTCAACCCCGGCGAAAAGAAATACACCTTGGATTATTACGTAAACAAAGCGCTATCCATCGAAAAGATGGGCGCGCATATCTTCGCCATAAAAGACATGGCGGGGCTGCTGAAGCCCTACGCCGCCAGGGAACTGATCAAAGCGCTGAAAGAAAATTTATCCATTCCGGTGTGCCTGCACACCCACGATTCCACCGGCAACGGCGTGGCAACGGTGCTGATGGCGGCGGAGGCGGGGGTGGATATCGCCGACCTGGCGTTGGAATCCATGAGCGGACTGACCAGTCAGCCGTCGCTTAACTCCGTGGCGCAGGCGCTTTCCAACACCCCGCGCGGCACGGGAATCAACACCGACCTGGCGAATGCCGTCAGCCGTTATTTCGAGGACGTGCGTACCGTTTACAAGGGTTACGAAGCCGAAATGATCACGCCCAATACGGAAATTTACAAGTACGAAATCCCCGGCGGGCAGTATTCCAACTTGCTGGCGCAGGTGAAGGACATGGGCGGGAGCGACGACGATTTTGAAAATATCAAGAAGCTGTATAAGCAGGGGAACGACTTACTGGGGAACATCGTCAAAGTGACGCCGAGCTCGAAAGTGGTGGGCGATCTGGCGATATTTATGCATATGAACCACCTCACGCCGGAAAATATCCTCACCGCCGGGAAGGATTTGTCCTACCCCGACTCGGTGATTGATTATTTTTCCGGCATGATCGGGCAGCCCGACGGCGGGTTCCCGGAGGAACTGCGGGCGATTGTGCTGAAAGGCGAGATAAAGCCCGTCGAAGGTCGCCCGGGGCAGCTGCTGCCCGATGAAAACTTCGACGAGATTTCCCGCGGCCTCGCGGCGAAGTACAAGGTCTTTAACAACGAGCGGGCGGAAATCAGCTACGCCATGTACCCCAAGGTCTATGACGAATACATCCGCCACCGGCAGCTTTACCACGACGTTTCAAAACTGCACTCCCATATTTTCTTCCACGGGATGTACAAGGGCGAGGAAACGGAAGTGGAAATAGACCGGGGCAAGGAACTGATCATCAAATACATCGGCATGACCGAACCCAACGCGGGCGGCGTGCGCACGCTGACCTTCGAGCTGAACGGTTCTACCCGCGACGTGGAAATAACCGACGCTTCCTTCGGCGCGACCGCCGTAACGAAGGCAAAAGCCGACCGCTCCAACCCGCGTCAGGTGGGCGCGCCCATACCCGGCGTAATCGGCCGCGTACACGTACAGGAAGGGCATTCCGTCGCGGTAAACGAACCGCTGTTTACCATTGAGGCGATGAAGATGGAAACCATCGTGCTCGCGACTATGTCTGGGATTATCGATACGATTTACGTGAAGGAAGGCGTTTCGGTGGAGCAGGACGAACTGCTCGCGGCGTTTTTCGGGGAGGAATAACAGCGGCGCCGAACAAAAACCGCTGCTGAACGGCGGCAGGGAAGTGGAACGATACGCATTGGCTATATTCCCCTTATCGACAGCCGTATGATATACTACGGCTGTTTTTATGTCATAGGAAACTGCTTGATTCCGGCGTTCCGTTTTGACGCCAACGGAACGCGCAAGGTGCAGTTTCCTATTAACGCAGAATATTTATTCTACAGGAGGTTCCCCTCATGGCAAATACTCCCCGCGTTTTCCCGGACATAACCAAAGAAGAAATTAAGGACGGCATTTCCGAAATGCTGAGAGCCATTTACCGCACTAATATTGAAAAAGCCAGCGGCAGGCAGATTTATAACGCGCTTGCGTATACGATCAAAGAATATTTGTCCGACCGTTGGATCGCGACCCACGATTTTTACAACGAAGACGACGTGAAAGTCGTGTATTACCTGTCGATGGAATTTTTAATAGGCAGGTTCCTCGGCAACGCGATGCTGAACCTGTCCGCCATCGACGTTGCGCGTGAAGTTTTTGAGGAACTCGGCGTTGACTTGAATTTAATAGAGGACGCGGAGCCGGACCCCGGCCTTGGCAACGGGGGGCTCGGCCGCCTCGCCGCGTGTTTCCTCGATTCCCTTTCCACCCTGGGTTATCCGGCATACGGCTGCGGCATACGGTACCATTACGGGATTTTCGAGCAGCATATCGAAAACGGGTATCAGGTCGAAAAACCGGACAACTGGTTAAAGTACGGCGACCCGTGGGGCGTTAAGCGCGAAGATTACGCGGTGGAAATAAAATTCGGGGGCACCGTCAACGCGCATAAAGGCGACGACGGCGAGTACCATTTTGTTTTGGAGAACTACCGTTCCGTCATGGCGGTGCCTTACGATTACCCCGTCGTGGGGTACAAAACGAACATGGTCAACACGTTGCGCCTGTGGGACGCCGAGACCACCGACCTCTTTAAATTGAATGAGTTTAACGAGGGCAATCACGAGCGCGCGGTGGAGGAGCAAACCCTTGCGCGCATACTCACGGAGGTTTTGTATCCCGCCGACGATAACGTGGCGGGTAAGGAACTTCGCCTTAAGCAGCAGTATTTTTTCATATCGGCGACGCTGCAGCGCGTGCTGCAAAGGTTTAAACAAAAGCACAATAATTTTTCCGAGCTGCCCGATTATGTGCAGTTCCAACTTAACGACACCCATCCTACGCTTACCGTAGCCGAGTTAATGCGCATCCTGGTGGACGAATACTATCTGGACTGGGACGAAAGTTGGGAAATCACGCGCAAGGCCTGCGCCTACACCAACCACACCATCATGTCGGAGGCGCTTGAAAAATGGCCTATCGAGCTTTTCAGCCGCCTGCTCCCGCGTATTTATATGATCGTGGAGGAAATTAACCGTCGCTTCTGCGCGAACCTCATCGAATGGTACGGCAACGACCCCGGCAAGATACGCAGCATGGCCATCGTGGCGGACGGGCAGGTTCGCATGGCGCACCTTGCCATCGTGGGCAGCCATTCCGTCAACGGCGTCGCCGCCATACACACGAACATCCTCAAAACGCAGGAACTCAAAGATTTTTACGATATCTACCCCGAAAAATTCAACAATAAAACCAACGGGATAACCCAACGCCGATGGTTGGCGCACTGCAACCCCGGTCTCTCGAAACTCATTACCAAAACCGTCGGCGACGGTTGGATCAAAGACCTCGACCAACTGGAACAGCTCAAACCCTTTGCCGCCGACCCGGCTTTCCAAAAAGAATTCATGTCCGTAAAGCGCGACAATAAGGTGCGCTTCTCCAATTACATCAAAAAGACGATGGATTTCTCCATCGACCCGGATTCCATTTACGACGTGCAGGTCAAGCGGCTTCACGAGTACAAAAGGCAGCTGCTCAATATTTTCCATGTCATAGACCTGTTTAATACCCTCAAGCTCAACCCGAACCTCGACATAGCCCCGCGCACGTTCCTGTTTTCGGCGAAGGCCGCCGCCAGTTACCGCCGGGCGAAGCTGATCATCAAGCTTATCAATTCCGTCGCCGACCTTGTGAATAAAGACAAAACCGTTGACGGGCGCATAAAGGTGCTGTTTGTACCCAATTACCGCGTATCCGTCGCGGAAATACTCATCCCCGCCGCCGACGTAAGCGAGCAGATTTCCACCGCGGGCAAGGAAGCTTCGGGAACGGGCAACATGAAGTTTATGCTTAACGGCGCGGTTACCATCGGCACATTGGACGGCGCGAACGTGGAAATCCTCGAGGAAGTCGGCGAGGAAAACATGTTCATCTTCGGAATGACCGCGGCGGAGGTGCTCGAACTGACCAGGAGCGGGGCGTATTCCCCCTGGAATCTGTACAACCTGGATTTCAACATCCGCTATGTGCTTACGACTTTAATCAACGGAACGCTTGACGCCGCCAACCACGACCTGTTCCGTGAGCTGTACGACGCGATGCTGAACGGCTACGGCGGCGCGAGGCCCGACGAATATTATGTGCTGCAAGACTTCGCCGCCTACAAACAGGCGCAGACAAAGGTTGACGCGGCGTATAAAGACCGCGGGCGTTGGGCAAGGATGGCGATAATGAACACCGCTTCCAGTGGGAAATTTTCCAGCGACCGCACCATACGCCAGTACGCGGAAGATGTTTGGAACGCCAAACCGATAAGTATCGTATGAGAAGGGAACGCCCTGAAGGTTATGAGCGCAGGCGCAGGCGGGCGAAGCGTTCCGTATTAGGCGGCCTGCCGCGTTGGGTGGTTCCGGTATGCGTCTGCGTGGTCGTAGCCGGCGTGCTCGCGGGCGGGACGCTGCTCATATCCCGGTTGTTCCCGGATATGACGCTGCCTTTCGTCTCAAACGGCAAGGTACGCGACTACCATGAATACTTCGCGTTGGAACCGGACGAGGTTTCGTTGGTAATGGATAGCGAGCGCCTGACCGGCAGCCCTCCGCCGCTCATCGATAACGGCGCGGTCTATTTGAGCGCGGACTTTATACGCCGGCATATAGACTCGTTTTTATTTTGGGACGAATACTCCCGGGACGTATACTTCACCACGGCGGCGGACGTGTTACGGTTTACCCCCGACGCGTTGGAATACACGCGAAACGGGGAGCAAAACGCACTGTCCGCGCCTGTTATAATCGAAAACGGCGGCGCGTACCTGCCCGCGTCTTTGGTGGAAGCGCTTTACCCGTATGAAGTGGAATACCTTTCAAAATACAATATTGTGTTGGTCACCGACCGCAGTCTTAACGAAGATTTGGAATACGGAACGGCAAACCGCCGCACCGAGGTGCGTTATCAACCCTCCAGGGAATCGGAAATAGCCGTAAGGGCGGAGAAAGACGCGTATTTTGTGATTCTCGGATATGACAGCGGCGGCTATACCTATGTGCGCACCGCCGACGGGCTGCTCGGTTACGTACTTTCCTCCCATATGGAACCGGCGGACGCGAAACCGGAAAGCGATCCGCTTACGCCCCCGGAAGGGGCGGCGCAGCCGGATGAAAACGTAATCTTCGACCGTTCCGAACCGGAAACTTTTTGGCAGGCAGGGAAAAAAATAAATCTGGTCTGGGAAGCCGCGTACAACCCCGACGCGACCGCCGCGCGCATGGGCGTACCCATTGACGGCGGGGTGAACGTTATTTCGCCCACCTGGTTTTCTTTTGACGAGGCGACTTTCGATTTGATTTCCCAGGGGACCGCCGAATATGTGAGTTGGGCGCACGGGCAAGGCTGTGAGGTATGGGTCATGCTTGCCGATTCAAGCTACGCCGGCACCCACGCGTTATTGACGGACGCGGCAGCGCGGCAGCGGCTGATTGCCCAAATATCCGCCGGGCTGCAGGCGCTTGGCGCGGACGGGCTCAACGTGGACTTCGAAAGGGTGGACGACGCGGAAGGCGCGTATTTTCTGCAGTTCCTGCGGGAACTCGCGCCCGCTGTGCGAAAAATGGGCGCGGTGCTTTCGGTGGACGTGTTGGTCCCCTCGGAATGGTCGCGGGAGTATTTTCGCGGTCAAATCGCGGAAACGGCGGATTTTGTTTGCGTAATGACCTACGACGAGCATTACGGCGGTTCGCCCGCCAGCGGGCCGGTGGCTTCGCTGTCCTTTGTGCAAAAGGGCGTGGAGGACATGCTCGCGGAAGTCCCGAAAGAAAAACTGCTGATGGGTATTCCGTTCTACAACCGCGTCTGGCGCGAAATCGTGGACGACGACCGGCCCGAGACCCGGGGGATTTCCCACTACAGCATGGATTATACGGTTCAGTTTTTTCTGGACAACGGCGCGGAATTTTCCTGGGACCCCCTGTCGGGGTATTATTACGCGGAATTCGCCACGGTGGAAGAAACGCTGCGGAAGAACGCGGAGACCGGTGAGGACGAGCCTACCGGAGAGAACGAGACCGTCCGGTACCGGGTGTGGCTCGAGGACGAAAATTCCATTTCGGAAAAATTAGAAATTTACCAATCCAACGACCTTGCCGGAGTCGGGTGTTGGAGCCGCGGTTATGAGAACGAAAAGACCCGGGGGCTGCTGAAAGATACCCTACAATAATATTTAGGTGACGGAATGCCCACGTTTTTATTTCGCGGTTATGACAGGCAGGAACGCAGGCTGTACGGCAGCCTGTTCAGCCCGACCCTTGCGCGGGCGGAGGAAATGTCCGCGCGCAAAGGCGCGCCGGTTACGCTGTATGAGTCGGAAACGCGTTTTAAGCGGCGGGAATGGTCGCGCATAGACCCATCCGAGTTGGCGTATGCCTGCCGCGAAACGGGCGCCGTTCTGGATTCGGGCGCTTTGCTTTCCGAGGAGTTGCCCTTGATTGCGAAAAATATTAAGGATGAGCAGTTGCGGTTGACGCTTACGGAAATCGGCGCGCTGACCGCGCGCGGTATCGCGCCGGCCGGCGCTTTTTCCATGTTTGGGCATGTGTTTGGCGTTTTTTTTGTGCATGTGATAAATTCGGCGAAAGCCGGTACGCCGTTGGCGGAAACCATGCGGAGCCTTTCGGTTTACTACGAGGGCGAGGCGCGCGCGGGGGAGAAATTTAAAAGAATTTTCCTGTACCCGATGGGCCGTATGCTGCTCGCGTGGAACATCGCGTTCTGGATGACCGCCTCTTTAATCCCCGTAGCGAATTTGCTCCTGCCGGACGCGGCCGGCGCGGCGTTCGAAACGGTGCGCCGGCTTTATTCACGGGGGTGGGCGCTTGCCGCGACAACGGTTTTTGTTATCGCCGCGCTCATAATACTGCCGCGCTTCCCCGCGGTCAGGCGGTATACGGACAGCCGGCTCGTCCGGGGGCGGTTGCTGCGGAAGGTGTCTGTGCCGTGGTATGCCGGGCGGATTGCCCGGGGGCTTGGCGTGCTGTTTAAAAACAAATCGGCGT